>CAYXEE010000441.1:0-2237 GCA_964463935.1 uncultured Chitinophagaceae bacterium
AGAACGCACCTTTCTTCTGTTCGCATCGGCGGCGTGATCGTAAAAATAAAAATCTTCATCGCGGTATTTTTGCATTGAAAGCGGCAGATTGCGAATGGTTTGCAAATTGATTATGCGGTGCGCCTCATTTCCCCACGAAAAAAGTTCTATGAAAAAAATGCAGAGAAGAAAAAAGAAAAAAATATTGCGATTGCAGCGGATCATATCAAACAATTACCTGCCGTATTTTCGCTCGGAAAGCAAGCGGCGCAATTCGGGAAAATTTGCGATGATAATTCCTAACAGTACCAACGTTGAACCGAGAAAAATTTGCGGCGATACAGATTCGTTGAGAACAATTGCGCCGAGTACGACCGCAATGATCGGCGTAATAAACGAAGTTAAAGAGAGTAAAACAACTTGAACTCTTTTTAATAACCAAAAATAACTTACAAACGTTGCCACGCTTCCAAAAATTCCTAAATATAAAATACAAAGGATTGCCATCGGCGTAAACTGTACGGAAGAAAAATCTTCAATTGCAACGCTTGCAACGGAAAGTATAATGGCACCGATTGTCATAGGTACAAAACTTACAACAAACGGGCTGATTTCATGTCCGTGTTTTTTTACAATAACCGCAGAAAATGCCTGCATAACCGCGCTTGCCAATATTGCCGCCATTCCAAAAAAAGTTTCAGCGCCGGAATAATGAACATCATTAAAAAAAATAGCCACTATTCCGCTGAAGCCGAGTATGATTCCAAAAATTTTTGCTGAATTGAGTTTTTCAGTTTTCAACATCGCCGATGAAAATAATGCAACACAAAACGGAAACACCGCAAAGAGAATTGAAGTCAAACCGGAAGAAACTCTATGCTCTCCCCAGTACACAAGACCAAAAGGAATTGAGAACGACGTTAAACCTGTTACAAGAAAAAACCATCGCGTTTCTTTATTCCAAGGAATTGCAATTCCTTTTAATCGAATCAGCGCAAACAACACAATACTTGCAACTACAAATCGCAGCGCAGCAGAAAGGAACGGCGTTACAGTTTCTAACCCAAGTTTTATTGCAAGCCACGTTGAACCCCAAATTGTGCAGATTGCGATATACGCTACAATTACTTTATACCGTTCGCTCATTCAGTATCGCTTTCTTTTTTGTAACCTAATCTATCTAACCACGATTTATTTTCGCGCCAATCATCTCGTACTTTTACATGTAATTCAAGAAAGACCGGATGACCAATAAATTCTTCAATTGCAGGACGCGCTCGCAGACCGAGTTTTTTTAATGCGCTTCCTTGTTTGCCGATTAGAATCCCTTTTTGAGAATTCCGTTCAACAATAATTTCGGCTGAAATAAAATGCTTTCCATTTTCACGTTCCTTAAATTCAGCAATATCAACGGTTGTAGAAAATGGAATTTCATCTTTATACAATTCAAAAATTTTTTCGCGAATAATTTCTGACACAAAAAATCTTTCCTGTGCATCGCTCACTATATCTGTTGGATAAAACGGCGGGTGCAACGGCAGATATTTTTCAATTGTCGCAACAAGTTCTTTTGTATTAAATCCTTTTAGAGCGGAAACAGGAATAATTTCATTAAAGGGAAAAATATCTTTTAATGAATGAATCATTACAAGTTGTTCTTCTTTTTTCAGCGCATCTACTTTGTTAATAACAAGAAATGTCGGCTTGCCGGAATTTTTTATCGCTTTTACTGCTTCATTATTTTCATTGTACTGATTTTGCTTTACCTTTTCCGCATCAACCAATAATAAAACAACGTCGGCATCTTCAACGGCGGAAGAGGCGAAATGCATCATTACTTCGTGCAGAAGATAGTTCGGCGTAATAATTCCCGGAGTGTCAAGAAAAACAATCTGCGATTGTTCGGAACTGAGAATTCCGAGAATTTTGTGGCGCGTTGTCTGCGGTTTTGCCGTTACTATAGAAATTTTTTGCCGCAATAATGAATTGAGCAATGTTGATTTCCCAACATTGGGTTCGCCAATAATTGCAACATAGCCGGACTTGAATTGTTCAGTAGATTCCATTTTGAATAATGTACTGAAGTTACGCAAAATAAAAAAATGCTTCGACTCGGCACAAAAAATTAAGGTCATCCTGAGCAAATCCTTTGTTTTTTGAAGGATGCCTGCCTGCGTGCCAAACACTTTGGCAGGCAGGCGCCTCCCGAAGGGATCCCTTAGGGAGATACCTTTGGTAGAAGGATGACCGTACAAACT
>CAYXEE010000442.1:0-2234 GCA_964463935.1 uncultured Chitinophagaceae bacterium
GATTTAGTTAAGAACAGCGTGCTGAATATTTTCACACTTTTTGTTGTCTATAATTTCAATAGAAATTGGAGGCGTTACAACTTAAGTCTTTCTGAATTTTTATTAAGGAAAATTTATTACAATGTAATGTTATGCAGATTCAGCGGGTAGTATTAGCGTAAAGGCGCTTCCGTGTGAAGAACTTTGAAGTGAAACTGTTCCGTTGTGAATATTCATAATCCATTGAACTATTGCTAAACCTAAACCAACTCCCTCTGTTTCGCGGGAACGATCTTTGTTAATTCTATAAAACCTGTCAAAAATTTTTTCCTGATGCTCTTTTGAAATCCCTCCGCCTGTATCGGTTACATTTACTGCAACCGTTTTTTCAGTTTTTAATTCCACGGTAATGTTAATATGGCTGCCAACTGGGGTATATTTTATTGCGTTATCAATTAAATTTAACAATGCCTGCCGAAGCAGCGTTTTATCGGCAACCACAAAAATATTTTTAATGCCGGAGATAGAAATGCTCTGTTTTTTTTCTTCTGCAAGAATCGAAATAATTTCTACGCATTCGCGGCAAAATTCTAAGACATCAAATTTTTCTTTTTTTAATTCAAGCCGTCCCGCATCCGCTCTGGAAAGAAGCAGAAGCGAATCTACCAGATGCGTGAGGCGCGTATTTTCTTCGAGCATGCTTCCAATAACTTCGCGGTAATACTCCGAAGACTTTCCTTTTTGAAGCCCCACTTCGCCGACACTGCGCATAACTGTTAACGGCGTACGAAATTCATGAGAAGCATCCGATGTAAAATTTTTCAATTGCTCAAAAGAATACTGTAGTCTATCGAGCAAATCATTTGTTACAGCAGCAAAATTTCCAAGTTCATCGTTTGAATTAATAACTGGAATTCGTTCTTTCAAATTTTTTGCGCCAATTTTTTTTGCTTGCGCCGCCATTTTGTCTATCGGAGCCAATGATTGGCGAGCAAGAATGTAGCCGCTTAGTCCGCCGATAATTAAAAATATTGGAGCGATAATGCTCATGAAAGTAAAAAATTCTTTCATCTGCTCGGTAATATGCTCCTTGCTCATAGAGATGCGCACAATACGGTTGTAATGGTGCGACTTTAATTTCACAGCAATCATTCTCCACTGAGAACCATCGGCAAGCGTATAAGAAAAAAAAGCCGGCTCTTCAGAGTATCCATCTTTAAAAGAAATGGGAAAGACAATGGCATCATTAAAAGCGCTGCTTCTGTATAATAATTTTAGACTGTCGGAATAAATTTCAACAAATCGTTCGTATGGCTTTGCAATATGGGTTGTCGTATCTATTGTAGGGGGAAGTTCAACATCTTTTTGTATTAGAAGTTCGACAATAATCTCAAGATCTTCTTTAAGGTTCAAGTCAAGTTGATGACTTAAATAATTGTATAAAAACAGAATATTGATTGCAGTGTACGCCAGCAACAAAAAGGCAAACACCGCTGTAAATTTGAGCGTTAGAAGCGTACGAATATTGTTCAAAACAAATTTCATTGAATTTTTTTATCGGTCAGCATAAAACCAACGCCGCGAATTGTGTGAAGCAGTTTCTTTTTGAAGGGATCATCAATTTTTTTTCGCAGATGCGTAATGTGAACGTCAATAACATTATCCAGCGGCGTTGCGCGAGAGACTTCTTTCCATACATCTTTGCGCAGCATTTCACGGGAAACAATTTTATTTTTATTCTTTAAAAAATATTCCAGTAATTCAAATTCTTTAACGGTTAAAGAAATTGTCTGTTTTGCCCGTACTATTTTGCGCGCTAATAAATTCATCTCTAAATCAAACAATGCAATAGATGTTTCGTGTTCGGTTTTTCCTCGTTTTAACAAAACGCGTATTCTTGCAACAAGTTCGGAGAAGGCGAACGGTTTTACGAGATAATCATCGGCGCCGGATTCTAATCCGAATACTCGGTTTTCAACCGAATCCCGCGCAGTTAAGATTAACACCGGAGTCGTCTCGTTTTTTTTTCGCATCGTTTTTAGAACTTCAATACCGTCTCTGCCGGGAAGATTTAAATCCAAAAGTACCAAATCAAAATTTTTTGAATTGAAAAGAAAAAATCCTTCTTCGCCATTGCCGGCGGTAGTAACGGAAAATTGCTCGCGTTCTAAGCCCTCTTTTAAAGCTTTGGCAACTTTTTTCTCATCTTCAATAACTAATATGTCCATTACTTCTTCCACGCTATAATGTAGTAA
>CAYXEE010000443.1:0-2224 GCA_964463935.1 uncultured Chitinophagaceae bacterium
GAGCATATCAAATTTTTCCAAGAACTGCCACTGATGGCACGCAACAAAATTTGCTTTCGTAATTAAATAAGACGAGCGAATTTGTCTTGGACCAAAACGCAAATGCGATGTTGTTGTTGAACCGGATTTTTTGGAATCGTACACAAAATATCCTTGTCCGAAAAATTCTGTCTCTTCGCCGATAATTTTTATAGAATTTTTATTTGCGCCGACTGTTCCGTCTGCGCCCAGTCCGTAGAATAATCCGCGGAACACATCGTCTTTTTCTGTAGAGAATGAATAATCAACATTAAGCGAAGTATTCGTAACATCATCTACAATGCCTACGGTGAAATGATTTTTCGGTTTCTCCTTTTTCAATTCATCATAAATTGCCTTTACGTGAGCCGGCGTAAATTCTTTAGAAGCTAACCCGTATCTGCCGCCGACGATGCGCGGGAACGATTTAAATTTCGGATTTCCGTCCGCATAATATTCGTTAATTGCGGCAACCACATCAAGATACATCGGTTCGCCGGAAGTTCCGGGTTCTTTTGTTCTATCTAATACGGCGATTGATTTTGCTGTAGCGGGAATTGCTTCGATGAAATGTTTAATGGAGAAGGGACGGTAGAGATACACTTTTACAACGCCGATTTTTTCTCCTTTTTCTATAAGCGCATCAATTGCTTCGTGAACTGCTTCCGAGCCGGAACCCATAATAACAACAATTCGTTCCGCATCCGGCGCGCCGTAATAATCAAACAAACGATATTGACGACCGACTATCGTTGCAAATTTGTCCATTGCTTTCTGAACAATATCCGGCGTCTTTTCATAAAACGGATTTACAGTTTCGCGTCCTTGGAAATACACATCGGGATTTTGCGCTGTTCCGCGTATTACCGGATTATCCGGCGTGAGAGCGCGGCGGCGATGTTCTGCAATTAAATTTTCGTCCATCATTGCGCGGATGTCGCTGTCTGCAAGTTGTTCAATTTTCATTACTTCGTGCGAAGTGCGGAAGCCGTCAAAATAATGCAGGAACGGAATTCGAGATTCGAGCGTTGCCGCTTGAGCAATCAGCGCAAAGTCCATTACTTCTTGCACGTTGTGCGAACACAACATTCCCCAGCCGGTTGAGCGCGTTGAAAGAACGTCGCTGTGATCGCCAAAGATGGAAAGACCTTGCGCCGCAATTGCGCGCGCAGAAACATGAAATACTGTCGGCGTTAATTCTCCTGCAATCTTAAACATATTCGGAATCATTAACAGCAAACCTTGCGAAGCGGTAAATGTTGTGGTAAGCGAACCGGTTTGCAATGCGCCGTGAACCGCGCCCGCCGCTCCGCCTTCGCTTTGCATTTCAACAACCGTGGGAATTGTTCCCCAAATATTTTTTCTTCCTTCAGACGACCATTGATCGCACCATTCGCCCATATTGGAAGAGGGCGTAATCGGATAAATTGCAATTACTTCGTTAGTTTTGTGCGCAACGTAGGCGGCGGCTTCGTTGCCGTCAATCAATACTTTTTCGCGCACGGTAGATTCAGTTGACATACTCTCTCCATAAATTTCATTTTTTAGATCTGTGTACAATAGCAGTAGAACAGAAAATGTTACTCTCACGCAGTCGAAGGGCAACCTAAACAAAACGATTTACTGCAATTGTTGTCTATTTTAGTGCAAATACATTGCCAACATTTTTGCGGAAATTAGGGCTTTTTTAGGGAAGAGAATTGCTAAAATTGGTAAAATCAGCAGTAAAAATCTTGAATTTGAGAAAGATATAAAAAACAACGCACCGTTTGGAGATAACAAACGATGCGCGGTAAAAAAAGCGTTAATGCCGTTTGGCTCTATTTATTCGTCCTTTAATGAGCTACGAGAACTTCCTTCGGTCTTGGAGACTGTGTTAAAACTAAAGTTTTGTCGCATTGAGCGAAGCCCGCTTGAAGCGGACTGCGTTCAGAATGACTTATTCACTGAAGTTACGCAAAATCAAAAAAATGCTTCGACTCGGCACAAAACCAAAGGTCATCCTGAGCAAATCCTTTGTTTTTTAAGGATAAGTCGAAGGATGACCTTACAAACTTAAGAGTGCCTCGCCTGCCTTTGCCGAAACGAAGCATCGGCTTCGTGCAGGCAGGCTCAGCATGACCATAATTGTTATTTTGCGTAACATGAGTTAGTAACTGAAGTTACGCAAAATGATGTTTAAGGACTCAAAACCTGAATCCCGTCA
>CAYXEE010000444.1:0-2224 GCA_964463935.1 uncultured Chitinophagaceae bacterium
CGGGAAATATATTAATTCGCCTGAAACTCAAATTTATCACAAGAGTAAAGTGTTGTATGGAATTTCTCAGGCGAAAGAAACAATTCGTGGGCGCGATTTTGTTGTGCTGGTGGAAGGGTATGCCGATCTGATTTCCGTATTTCAAGCCGGAACGAAAAACGTTGCCGCTTCCAGCGGAACTGCGTTAACGCCGGAGCAAATTCAACTGATTGCGCGCTATACAAAAAATATTACGCTTGTGTACGACGCAGATTCTGCCGGTGCAAATGCCATGATGCGCGGCGTAGATTTGATTTTAGAGAACGGGCTTGATGTTCGTATTGTGCAGCTGCCGGCTGGCGATGACCCCGATTCCTATGTGAAAAATAACGGCGGCGCAGCATTTGAAGAATTGCTGCAAAAATCTGTTTCGTTTATTGATTTTAAAGCGAATACGTTTATTCAAAACGGAAAATTTGACGCTCCCGAAGGAAAAGCTGAAGCAGTGCGCGGCATTGTACAATCAATTGCAAAAATTTCCGATCCTTTGAAGCGTTCATTTTTTATTAAAGATGTCGCTGAAAAATATTCATTGTACGAATCTACGCTGCACAATGAATTAGAAAAACTGACAAAAAAAATTCCTGAACGGTTTGTTCGTTCCGTTGATGATTCTGTAAAAAAAAGCGTAAGTGTTGTAAACGAAAACCGCGAGCCGTCAGAACTTCCGGTTGACGAAAAAGAAATATTTTCTGTACTCTTTGAAGACCCTGTGCAAATGATTCCGTTTGTATTTCAACATCTCGGCAGCGAAGAATTTACGCATCGCACTTCAAAAGTATTGTGCGGGCAGATTCTTGATTTTTATGATGCGCATGGAAAGTTGGATGCATCGGAATTGATCAACGGAGTTGAAAACGAATCTACAAAATCGCTGATTGCTAATTCTGCGTTCAATAAATATCAATTAAGCGAGCGTTGGAATCAAATCGGGTCGCGCATGCACGAAACCCGATTGTTTGAAATTGCATTAGGTGCAATAAAAAGTATTAAACGCAGAAATTTTGAAAAACAATTAGCAGATGTCCGGTTGCAGATGAAAAATGCCGCTATAAATGGAGACGATGTAGTTCGTTTTTTGCGTCAACAGCAGGAAATTCTTGCAGCTATAAAAGAAATTGAAAGTATTAAATTACAAAAGAGAGATAAAGAAGAAGAGAAAGATTCTTGAAATAGTTGAAAGCGTAAGAAATTTCTGAACAATTATTCCGGCGCAGTACAGCCATTTTTATCCATTTTCGATTTAATTTCAATATTTCGGACAAACAGAAATGCTTGTCCGAAATAATTTTTAGCAGTTCCAGCAAAGTTGGCTTTCAATTATTTTAATAAAATCATCCGCCTCAAATTTCTAAATTCTCCTGCGCGCAATTCATAAAAATAGACGCCGCTGGATAAATGTTCTGCATTAAATTGTATTGAATATTCGCCTGCACTGAGATTTTCATTAACCAATGTTTTAATTTCTCTTCCGAGCGCATCATAGATTTTTAATGAAACATGCAAACTTGACAAATCTTTAAGACTTGTCAAGTTTTGAGGAATTGAAAACCGTATTGTTGTTGCGGGATTAAACGGATTCGGATAATTTTGCAACAATGCAAAGTTCTGTGGAGTTTGCTCTGAAATATTTCTTACCGATGTTGGTCTGATATTTTTGTAGAATGAGAAATTTCCGCTGTATTCGCCGATGATTAAGTCATTTTTTCCGTCCGCATCAAGGTCTGCAAAGGCAGGCGCCGCGCTTTGCGGAACTGTAATTCCGATAAACGCATTCTCATTTTGTTTCCATTGCGCTCCATATTTTGTTCCAATATTCTCATAAAATTTGAATTGACCGAAAGCCCCGCCAAACAGAAGATCAAAATCTCCGTCGTTATCAATATCAACAAATGCGGGATGCGAATCTCTGCCGACGGAAATATTATTGAGATATGTATTATCAAGAACAAATGTGTTGTTGCCGATATTCAAATAGAATGAAGTTTTAGCTCCGTCTTCTGCTCCCACAATCATATCGCTATCGCCGTCGTTATCAATATCAACAAATGCAGGAGCGCTTCGGTAGCCGACATTTATTCCTGAAAAGATAGTTGTATTTTGCGTAAATGTTCCATTGTTATTGATATACAATAATACTTTTCCAAGCAATTCGCCCGATACAATATCTAAATCACCGTCGCTG
>CAYXEE010000445.1:0-2220 GCA_964463935.1 uncultured Chitinophagaceae bacterium
GCACAAAAAATTACGGTCATCCTGAGCAAATCCTTCGTTTTTTGAAGGATGCGCCGAAGGATAACCTTACAAACTTAAGCGTGCCTCGCCTGCCTTTGCCGAAACGAAGCATCGGCTTCGTGCAGGCAGGCTCAGCATGACCATCTGCGTAACTTCAGTTATGTAATTTTTATTCTGAAAAATTGCAGCAACTTTATCCGACTCTATTTACTATTTATTTTCTCTAATTTCAACCAAAATACAATGAATTTAGCGTTCCAATTAAAAATTTGCCGTATTTTTCTAATAGTCGATTTATCCTTAATTTTAAGGAATACAAAATTGCTTCACACTCATTTTCTTATTATACTCTGCAAAGAATAACATTTGAGAAACGATGAAAACTGCGCTTATAGTTGATGATTCGGCTTACAATAGAACCTATCTTACTGCGCTGCTCCGCAAAAAGGGATTAAAGGTTGAAGTTGCAGAAGACGGCGACATTGCCTTGAAAAAATTTTCTGAAGTTAAGCCGGATATTGTTTTTATGGATTACATAATGCCGAAAAAAAGCGGCGTAGAAGCAATGCGCGAAATGAAATCAATCAATCAAAATTTTATCGGAGTGATGCTGACTTCTGTTTCATCATCGGAAGAAGTTATAGCGGCGAAGCAGGCGGGAGCTAATTCGTATGTTTTAAAACCGTACGCTCCGGAAAAAATTTTTGAACTGCTTCAAAAATATAATATTGCAGAATAAGTATGGCAAAAGAAATTTCCTGTCCCACGTGCAATAAAAAATATTTTGATCCGCCGTTTCAATGCGTAGATTGCGGCACGGAACTCGGCTGGCGCTGCGCGTCTTGCAATTTCGGAAATTATCTCTTTTATAGATACTGCGGAAAATGCGGTACGCCGATTCCTGTTGCAATCTTAAATATGATTTCGGAAGGGAAACAGATGCAGATTATCAATATTCCGCAGTACAACGAAACGGCAATTGATGAATTATTGGAAGAAAGCCAGCGTCTTGTTGCACGAAAACAAGTAAAAAATCTTTCACAAGCCGACCTCGACAGTCTATTTGAATAATGTTCAAACGAGAAGATTTATTATTAAAAGAATACTGCCTTAAAGAAAAAATCTTTACCGAAGAAGTATGGCAGCAGTTTGCCGATGTGGTAAGCAATCACGGAATGCAGGGGGGAATTGCGCGCGCGCTTATCAATTTTAATTTTCTTTCTTCTTCTTTGGTCGCACAGCACCTTAGCGATGCGTTTAATCTGCCGCTGATGAAGTTATACGCCGAAACAAATTCTGCGCCGAGCGAAATTATTCCCGATTCGTTTATTAAAGAACATAATGTAATTCCGATGTTTGTGTTCGGCAATGAATTAACCGTAGCAATTATTGATCCGCCGTACAAATCTATGATTGATGAGCTGGCAAAACTCACCAATATGAAAATTGTTCCCGTCGCTGCGGAAGTTCCGGATTTTGATGAAACGCTGAAAATTCAGCGCGCAGGTTTTGACGAATTAAAACGCATTGCCAGCACGCTCGATCTTGAAAAATTTGATACGGTTCGCACCGGCGAAGAAAATGTAAAACGTCTGGAACAGCTCGGCGAATTTCCGCCGATGATAAATCTTGTGGATGAAATTTTTCTGCGCGCAATAAAACACGGCGCTAGCGATATTCACATTGAGCCGTTTGAACATGAATTGAAACTCCGTTTCCGTTTCGACGGCGTGCTTCAAAGAATTGCATCGTTTCCAAAATCTATTGCCGAAGGAATGGTTGCCGTTGTAAAGAATAAAGCGGCGATGGATATTTTTGAAAAACGAAAACCGCAAGACGGCAGAATTCAAATTACATACGATACGCGCTCGTTTGATATGCGCGTTAATTCGCTTCCTACGGTCGGCGGCGAAAAAATTGTAATACGAATTTTGAATAAAAGCTCAATCAGCATGTCGCTGGAGCAGCTCGGATTCTCGCCGCATAATCTCGCAATGCTTCGCCATTTATTAAAACAGCCGAACGGATTATTTCTTGTTACAGGTCCGACAGGAAGCGGAAAAAGTACAACGCTCTATGCGGCGCTGAACGAAATTAAATCTGTTGAACGAAATATTGTTACTGTTGAAAATCCTGTTGAATACAAAGTTGATACAATCAATCAAGTAAATGTTGATGCGGAGCGGGATTTGACTTTTGCGAATTCGCTTCGTTCTATTT
>CAYXEE010000446.1:0-2216 GCA_964463935.1 uncultured Chitinophagaceae bacterium
GTTGATGCAGATCCTTCAACCACTAACGGAATTTGTTTGTGTACCGGTTCGTACGGCGTGCGACCGGACAACAATCTTCCTGCAATGACGAAACGATTTGGAGAGAGAATTCATTTTCTTCATCTTCGTAATACATCGCGAAATTCCGACGGCGATTTTTTTGAAGATAATCATCTTGAAGGTTCGGTTGATATGGCGGCAGTTATGACGGAACTTGTGAAAGTGATGCGGCACAGAAAAATTTCTATTCCTATGCGTCCGGATCATGGTCATCAAATGCTTGATGATCTGCATAAGAAAACCAATCCCGGATATTCTGCAATAGGAAGACTGCGCGGGCTTGCAGAGTTACGCGGATTAGAATTAGGTATTCAGCATCTGTTGTATAAAAGCGAAGTGGAAGCAAGTTACAATTACATTACAAATGGAAATAGTGTATCGTCAAGGGTTTTTGCGGGAAACGGTAATTAAATTCATAGCGTTAAAAAATATTTTTCTAATAAATTTTAAGGAATGATTATGAGAGCGAACAATCAATCTTCAATTGCAGTAGATAATTTTACTCTGCCGTTTTCGGGAATTCGCACATACGTATTTCAATTTGTATTTATTGCCGCAACGGTAATTTTACCTTACGCCGCACATCTCTCCGGCATTTCTGTCCGAATGTTTCTGCCGATGCACTGGCCGGTATTATTAGCCGGCTTAGCGTACGGATGGCGAGCCGGCGCTTTAGTTGGTTTGTTTGCGCCTGTTACAAATTATGTTGTATCAGGTTTTCCACTGCCTGTAATTCTTCCATCTATGACTATGGAGTTGTTTACATACGGATTGGTAACAGGATTTCTACGGGAAAATTTAAAATGGAATGGTTTTTTTTCCGTTGCAGCGGCGGTTATAGCCGGAAGAGTTATGTTTATTGTTTCAGTGATTATAGGAAATGTTGTTCCCGATAATCTTCTCTCATATCTTCAAGCGGCGCTGCTGCCAGGTACGATTGCAGCGCTTTTACAGATTATTTTTCTTCCCATTCTTGCTTCGTGGTGGGTAAATAAAGAGCGAAAGAGTTAAACAAAAATATTTTAATTTTCACATTTTTTACGTAATCCTTAATAACAATATCTTCAATTTCAAAAGAGGTATAGAATGTCCGAAAACATAAAACAAAAAATCGGCAAATATCGTTGGACAATATGCGCGTTATTATTTTTTGCAACAACAATCAATTATGTTGATAGAGCAGTCTTAGGCGTTTTAGCGCCGACATTGCGAACAGAAATAGGATGGACTGATCAAGAATATGGATACATTAGTGCAGCATTTACTCTTGCCTATGCAATCGGTTTTCTTTTTGCGGGATGGTTTATTGATAAAGTTGGCACGCGAATCGGCTATGCTGCCTATCTCGCAATATGGTCGCTTGCCGCAGCTGTTCATGCTTTTGCACGAACAGGTTTTGGTTTTGGTTTAGCGCGATTTGCGCTTGGAATCGGCGAGTCTGGTAACTTTCCGGCTGCAATTAAAACCGTTGCAGAATGGTTTCCCAAAAAAGAACGCGCATTGGCAACAGGAATTTTTAATGCCGGCTCAAATGTTGGGGCTATAATTGCGCCGCTTGTTGTTCCATGGATTGCGCTAACATGGGGTTGGCAGGAAGCATTTTTAATTACAGGTTTAGCAGGACTAATTTGGATTCTATTTTGGTGGCCGTTATATCATAAACCATCGGAACATCCAAAACTTTCCAAAGCGGAACTTGCTCATATTGAAAGCGATCCGCCCGATCCACCGGCAAAAATTCGCTGGATTCATTTATTGCAATTTAAACAAACGTGGGCATTTGCAATTGGAAAATTTTTAACAGATTCAATATGGTGGTTTTATCTTTTCTGGTTCCCGCTCTTTATGAATGATAAATTCGGCGTTGATTTAAAAACAATCGGTCTTCCGATGATTACCGTTTATCTGCTTGCCGATGTTGGGTCTGTTGGCGGCGGGTGGCTGAGTTCGGCGCTTCTTGGAAGAGGTTGGACTGTTAACGGCGCTAGAAAAACAGCTATGCTTATTTGTGCGTTGTGCATTTTACCCGTAGCGGCTGCGCCCCAAGTAAGCGGCGAATGGGTTGCTGTTTGGTTAATTGGTATTGCCGCCGCAGCTCATCAGGGATTTTCTGCGAATATTTTTACTACAACCTCGGATATGTTTCCGCGGAAAGC
>CAYXEE010000447.1:0-2214 GCA_964463935.1 uncultured Chitinophagaceae bacterium
TTTTGATTCTTTTGGCAATGCTTGCGTTATATTTCAGCGTTACAATTCCGGATCCGACTTCGCCGAATGAAAAAATTCATACATTTAATATGCTTGCAATGATGAATCCTGCAAACTTTGAACCGGATTCAATTCTTGCCGGCGTTGGTACGTATTGGAGATATGCGGCATACATTGCTTTGTTTATTGGATTTGCAATTAAAGTTCCAATCTTTCCGTTTCACACGTGGCTTCCCGATGCGCACGTTGAAGCGCCGACTGCAATCAGCGTTATTCTTGCCGGCGTATTGTTGAAGATGGGAACGTACGGAATTATCCGCATTGCGTTTCCGATGTTTCCCGATGCCGCGATGTATTTCTTGTATCCGCTGGCGTTTTTAGGATTCATCAATATTATTTACGGCGCGTACTGCGCAATGGCGCAAAACGATTTCAAGAAACTTATCGCGTATTCGTCCGTCAGCCACATGGGAATTGTGATTCTTGGAATGGCGGCAATGAACACGCAAGGAATGATGGGCGCAATGTTCCAGATGTTCAACCACGGCACCATTACGGCAATGCTCTTCTTAATTGTCGGCGTACTTTACGACCGCGCACATACGCGCGGACTTGACGAGTTCGGCGGATTGATGAACAAAATGCCGCGCTATAGCGCAATTATGATGATTGCATTTTTTGCCGCGCTCGGTTTGCCGGGTTTAAGCGGATTTATTTCCGAAGCGTTTTCATTCCTCGGCGCATTTCAAACGTTCCGCTGGTTAACAATTGCTTCTGCTTTTGGAATTGTTTTAACTGCGGGCTATATGTTGTGGACTTTGCAGCGCGTTTTCTTGGGAACGCTGCCGGAAAAATGGAATGATCTTACTGATATGGATTCGCGCGAAATGGTGATGCTTGTTCCGCTTGCAATTATTGTAATTGTTCTCGGAATTTATCCCGCGCCGGTTTTGGATTTAATGAATTCATCCGCAAATGCTTTGGTTGATATTGTAAAAAGTTCTGCTGGATTTACCGCAGGGCAGTAATGCTTTTGTGAGAAATATTTTCCATATACTTTGCTGTTTATGATAATATTTTATTCGCTTGCAAGTTTTTTATTTGCAAGCGAGTATTGTAAATTTTATGCAAATCTGCCATAAATATATTACCCCTTTTTTTTTACTGATAACTATGGCTTCATCTCAGTGGTCAACCTCTCCTTACACGCAAGACGCTCTATGGGCATGTCCGGGATTTTATAGTAACATAGTTACCTACCCAGACGGCAGTTCAATAATTATTGGCATTGGAGATAACAATGAGATATGGATGCAAAAACTTGACCCGAACGGCTATAAACAATGGGTGCCGTGGATAAGTGTGTTTCCTTCCATTAGCGGATTGAGAACGTTTTTACCAGATGATGCCGGTGGTATTTATGCAATAATAGGTACACAAGCACAGCGTGTTGATAAGAACGGTAATTTGTGTTGGGGAGCGGATGGCAAGCAAATAATTTCGACTGGAAGTTTAACAAAAGCAATTACGGATGGGAAGAACGGATTTATTGCGCTCTTCAATCACTTTGATTCACTACAACGTGCAACAATATTTAGATATGATAGTGCAGGAACAAAATTGTGGGAAAGAGAAATTGATACCGGCGCAGTTCAGAATTCGTTTTATGGAGATATTATCGGGAGACTTGGAGAGAAAACTCTAATTTATTCTTCTAAATCAGGATATAAATTCATAGATAATACTGGAAATAATTATTCAACAGTGAATGAATCACTAAAGAATGGGATTACTGTTTGTTTGATACCGCTGCATATAATATTACAGGTTTATCGTCAAGAACAGATTCTTTGGGACGCCAATTGACAACACGCGTATTAATGCGATATAATAGAAATTGGGATTCGCTCTGGTCGGCTACTTTTGAGATGTACAATTTAAAAGGAAGTTACTCTGGAGCAGTATGGCCACCATTTTCTCCTGATGGCTATGACGGCATATTTTTTTACGGTGCTTTATTTGATACTAACAATATACCTCAAACCCAAATTCAACGTGCTAATAGAAATGGTAGAGTATGGGGTGAAGAAGGTACCATAATTAAAAATGAATGGGGGATTTACCCTTTTATTTCCAAAGGTGAAATAGGATTTATTTTTCCGCTTGATGGTAAGTCGCAAAAACTTGACACAACAGGTACTTTAGTCTGGAAGG
>CAYXEE010000448.1:0-2200 GCA_964463935.1 uncultured Chitinophagaceae bacterium
AAACAAGTAAAGCAATATGTTGCATATTACTTTAAGGACCCGGGCGCATTTTTTGAAAATACGCAAGGGGGCGGAATGTTTGAAGGCAATACTATAGTCGGCAAAGAACAGCAGATAATGGAAGATTTGCTTCGCCGTGAAAAAGAAAAACTTGAAGAAATGGGCGAGGCAATAAAACAAGATCTCGGAAAAGATTCTACCCTTGTAAAACTTCTTGACCAAATTAACATTGAAGTAACAGAAGAAGGGTTGCGCATAGAGCTGTTGGAAGGAACAAATTCCTTCTTCTTTGCAGTCGGCAATGCGCAATTACAGCCCGATGCAGTCCGCGTACTAACAATCATCGCCAAAGAAATCGGCAAAATGCCGAACAAAGTAGTTGTTGAAGGACACACCGACAGCCGTCAATATTCTACCGTTATTGGCTACACAAATTTTGAATTAAGCGTTGACCGCGCAAACAGCGCGCGGCGCGTTCTTGCGGTAAACGGTTTACAAAAAAATCAAATTTCTCAAATTCGCGGATACGCCGATACGCGGCTTCGCAATACCGGCGACCCGTACGATGTTACAAACCGCCGCATCGGAATTATTATTAAACACGAGACGAAATTGTATGAACAAAAAACCAAAGATACTGATAGTTGACGACGATGCGCTTTTTCTGCACATGACGCAGCAGCTGCTGCTTGCAAAGCTGGAATGCGAAACATTTACCGCAGAAAATGTCGCCGCCGGAATTGCGCGCGCAGAAGAAATTTTTCCCGATATCATCATCAGCGATTTGCGAATGCCGGGCGAAGACGGCTACGCATTCTGTAAAAAAATAAAAAGCAATTTTACGCTTCGCAATACTCTGTTTGTGCTTCTTTCGGCAATTTCCGATTTGGAAAATAAATTACAAGGGTACGATATCGGCGCGGATGATTACATTGTAAAACCGTATCATACAAATGAATTTATTTCAAGAATCCGTTCTTTGCTTCGCATCAAATCGCTGCAAGATGAACTTGCGGAAGAACGAAACGATTTAAAGAAAGCCAACGAAGCAATTCTTGAAAGTTTTGAAGGAATTGTTCTTTTGCTTTCGCGCTTAATCTCATCGCGCGTACCCGATGCCGCTGTTCGCGGTAACGAAGCGGTTGCAATGGCGCGCTGGATTGGCGCAAAACTTGCGCTTAAGCCGAAACAATGCGCTATGCTCGAGCTTGCCGCCAATATACACGAAATAGGAAAAATTGTTCCCGCACAATCCTATATTGAACGCGATTTTCCTATGCTCGGCGAAGCATTGCTGAAAGGAATAGCTCCTCTGCAGCATGTTTCCGCGTGGATTCGCCACCAAATGGAAAATTTTGACGGCAGCGGTTATCCCGATAAATTGATGCAGGCAGAAATTCCTCTCTGCGCAAGAATTCTTCGCGCTATAAATTACTGCGAACAAAACGATATGGCGGATATTCTTTCAGAAAATTTTGAAGAATTAACTAAAGCAGCAGGAACAATACTGGAACCAAAAATTGCAAACCTTGTGCGCGAATATTTACAAATTCACCAATCGCAATCGTGGTTGAAAGATAAAAAACAGATTACCGTTGATGAACTCTGCGCCGGAATGAAAATTGCCGTTGACTTGTTTACAAGTAAAGGAGTGAAACTGCTTGTTAAAGATACCGTTATGACCGGACACCACGTTGCTCATATCCGCTCTCATCATCTTTACGATCCGATAATTCAAGGAATTTATATTTACAAATAAAAAACTTTTAAAAAAACTTCTCGCGCAAATCACGAAGTGATTCCTTCGGAAAGTCCGTCCTTTTTGTTTATCCCCATCTTGCAAAACCTCTCACGCCAAGACGCGAAGAAGCAAAGCCGCATGCCCCTTTTGTTTATCTCCATTTTATCTTCAATGCCTCGCTCCGTTAGGAGCGGAATGTTTGTAAAAAACTTCCAAGCATAAAGTAAAGTCCCATCGGGACGACCTGTTGTAAAAACCTCTCACGCAAAGCCGCGAAGTTGCAAAGAAAAAAATTTCCAGATGTAGTTCATCTTAAAGATGGGCTGCATTTATCTGGCAAAATATTTAAACGCAGAGACGCTGAGTTGCAGAGAAAAAAATGTCCTTTTTGTTTATCTCACGCCAGCCGCAAAGTAGCAAAAAAAATTGTAGGGACGGACGAAAGTCCGTCCTTTTTGT
>CAYXEE010000449.1:0-2188 GCA_964463935.1 uncultured Chitinophagaceae bacterium
CCTTTGTCGTTAATAACAGTGTTGTGTTGATAAATTGAGCAAAGTTGTCGTATGAAAATATCATCAGTAGATTTTGTCGTTGGCGTAGCATCAATGAAACAGCTTCCCAAAAACAATCTTCCCGAAATCATCTTTCTCGGACGTTCCAACGTAGGGAAATCGTCGCTGCTGAATAAACTCTGCAACAGAAAAAATATTGCGCGCGTTAGCGCAACGCCCGGCAAAACGCGCGAATTAAATTATTATATGATTAACAAAAAAATGTATTTTGTTGATCTTCCGGGATACGGCTACGCTAAAGTTGCCGAACATGTAAAAGCCGGATGGACGCAGTTAATTGAAGAATTTTTTAAAGGCAGAAAGCAAATTGCGTTAGCCATTCAAATTGTTGATGCGCGGTTAGGTCCAACGGAGTTGGACGCCACCATGATGGGCTGGCTCGATTTTTACAAAGTTCCTTTTATGCTTGTTCTTACAAAAGCGGACAAGCTTCCCAAAAATAAATTGATGACCCAAGTCAATGCTGTGAGCGCGGAATTGAATAAATACAATTTTCTTTCCAGCGTTCTTTCTTTTTCCGCCATTACCGGCGAAGGACGAAACGAACTATTGAAATCTATTGTACATTATGTTGAAGAAAAAGGTTCGCCATCGTCAAAGCTTGTAACTTCCGCGGTAGCATAATTGTACTATTAAAAAAAATATTCTCAGCGGCACAACTTCGTTTATCCGTACTACGTTGTAATTTAATTTGCAGTATCGCGCTTTATTAGTAACGCGTAATTTTTTGGGAAATTATTTGCAATATGAAAAAACGTCTTTTTACTCCCGGTCCCACTCCCATTCCTGAAACAGTTCTGCTGAAAATGGCAGAGCCGATTATTCATCACCGCAATTCGGAATTTGCAGAAATTTTTTCCCGCGTGAATAAAAATCTGCAGTATCTTTTTCAAACATCGCAGCCCGTACTTACCCTTACCGCATCCGGCACCGGCGGAATGGAGGCGACATTTCTCAGCTTATTTTCTGCCGGCGATACGATTATTTCTGTGAACGGCGGAAAATTCGGCGAACGATGGGTGAAAATGCCGAAAGTTTTTGGGTTGAATGTTGTTGAAATAAAAGTGAAATGGGGCGATGCGCCGACCGAAGAACAAATTCTCTCCGCGCTCAAATTAAACCCGAATGCGAAAGCTGTTTATCTTACGCACAGCGAAACATCGACAGGCGCGGCAGCGGATGTGCGGCAGCTTGCAAAAATTATCCGCGATAATTCCGATGCGCTTATATGCGTAGATGGTATTACCGCAATCGGCGCGCACGAATTTCGTTTTGACGAATGGGGAATTGATGTCTGCGTTACCGGTTCGCAAAAAGGATTGATGATTCCGCCGGGTCTTGCGTTTGTTGCGCTTTCACAGCGGGCAATTTCTGCAATGGAAAAATCTTCGCTTCCGAAATTTTATTTTGATTTGCGCAAAGCGCTGAAGTCCTACGAAAGCAATGATACTCCGTGGACGCCTGCAATTTCATTAGTTGTTGGAGTTGATGCCGCGCTGCAAAAAATTCGCGAAGAAGGAATTGAAAATATTTGGTCGCGTCATAAAAAATTAGCGCTTGCAATTCGCGCCGGCGTTCAAGGAATCGGTTTGAAACTATTTTCGCAGAATCCATCATACGCAGTAACGCCGGTCTGGCTTCCCGAAACAGTTGAATGGAAAAAATTTAATTCCATAGTAAAAGGAAAATATGGAATTACCATTGCCGGCGGGCAGGAAGAATTTAAGGAAAAAACTTTCCGCATTTCTCATCTTGGTTATTACGACGAACTTGATATGATTACCATGCTCGGCGCGCTGGAATTGACATTGTGCGAGGCTGGCTTTACATTTACAATGGGTTCAGGAGTTACTGCCGCGCTGAATTTATTTACTGATGTTGCGCATTAAGTGAATGATTAGCCGCGAACCTTAGGTCGTGGAAAAAAATATCACAAAGTGAACTGGCTTTGCCCTGAATTCTCAATTCTTTGTGGACTAAAGTCCAACTATTTTTGTTTCTGTACTGTACCCCGACCTAAAGGTCGGAGCAATTCAGGAATACAGTTGCGTAACATGAATTTGAGATTTTCTCATCTTAATAATTCGTGCATTCGTGGCGAATAAAAGTCCAACTATTTTTGTTTCTG
>CAYXEE010000450.1:0-2187 GCA_964463935.1 uncultured Chitinophagaceae bacterium
GGAATGACGGGATTCAGGTTTTGAGTCCTTAAACATCATTTTGCGTAACTTTAGTTCTTAACTGATGTTACGCATATGGTCATGCTGAGCGAGGCACGCTTAAGTTTGTAAGGTCATCCTTCGGCGCATCCTTCAAAAAACAAAGGATTTGCTCAGGATGACCTTAATTTTTTGTGCCGAGTCGAAGCATTTTTTTATTTTGCGTAACTTCAGTTCTTAATTCATAATTGTTTTTCATATTCCCCAATCGCGAACATACCGAAAATCCACATTAATGGTGCGGTGAGAAATTTTTGCTATCAGCGGCGGCCTGCGTTTAAATTGATTTATCTGCACTTTTCGCTGTACTGCAGAAATAAATTTTTTGTCAAAACCTAATTCTATCAGTTCTTCTTCTGTTCTACGTTCATCAATCATAAAATATAATAACAGATCAACTTCTCTGTATAAAAACCCAAGTTCCTCTTCGTCAGTTTGTCCCTGCCATAAATCTGCAGTCGGTTTTTTCTCAATCAATTTTTTAGGAACGCCAAGTTCTTCCGCCAGCGCCCAGATATGCGTTTTGTATAAATCGCCCAGCGGATTTATTGCGCACGCCATATCGCCGTACAATGTTCCGTAACCAAGTAATGATTCTGTTTTATTGGAAGTTCCGATAACGAGCGCTTTTTCTTTTTGAGAAAAATCATACAACACAATCATTCTCTGCCGCGCCATAATATTTCCTTTGCGCAGAGTATCCGAAATTTTTAATTCCTCAAATAACGGATCAACCATCGGCGTTATTTCAACAAGTTCTGAATGCAATTTCAAATCATTGATAACCAATTCTGCATCGGCTTTGCTTTCAGGACTGCTGGTTTTATACGGCATCATTACAACTGTAACATTTTTCTTTCCGAGCGCTTCAACTGCAAGATATGTTGAGACTGCAGAATCAATTCCGCCGGAAAGTCCGATAACAGCTTTTGAAAAATCCGCATTATGAACTTCATCCCGAATAAAATCCACAAGTATTCTGCGGACTGTTTTATTATTTAGATGAAGCGGATGATTGTGTTGTGTTGTTATTTCCATTTTTAATGTCCGTTACTTATAATTCGCCGACGCTTAATTCTTGCAGCGCTTTTTTAATAATATTTAAACCAATGCTTAATTCTTCTTCCGTAATTGTAAGCGGCGGTCTAAACCGAATTGAACGATCGCCGCAGCCGATAAGAATTAACCCTTCTTCGTACGCTTTTGTGATTAGCTGGTTTCTATTTTGCGCAGTATCAAGATCCATTGCGCACATTAAACCGCGTCCGCGCGGATTGGAAATAAGTTTTGGAAATTCCTGTGCAAATTTTTGCAACTCTCCTACTAAGAATTCTCCCTGCACTTTTGCATTCTCTATCAGATTATCTTCTTGAATAACTTCAAATATCCGTTTCGCGCGAACCATATCAACCAAATTTCCGCCGAATGTTGAATTGATGCGGCTTGCTTTCTTAAACACATTTTCCAAAACATCATCAATCCGCGTACTAGACATGAAACCGCAAATATGCGTCTTTTTTCCGAACGACATCAAATCCGGTTTTACAAAATGTTCATGCGCCCACATTTTTCCCGTTAAACCGACTCCGGTTTGCACTTCATCAAAAATTAAAAGAATTTCATTCTCGTCGCAAATGGTGCGAAGCTGCTGCAAAAATTCTTTCCTAAAATGATTGTCGCCCCCTTCCGCTTGAATCGGCTCAATAATTAGCCCGGCAATATCATCAGGATTATTGATGATTGCTTCTTTAATTTGTTTCAACGCGGTTTCTTCTTCTTCCATCGCAAGTTTTAAGTGGTCGTCATTCAACGGAAATTTTATTGCCGGATTGTGAATACGGGACCATTTAAATTTCGGAAAATAATTTGTTTTTGTCGGATCGGTATTTGTCAACGATAACGTGTAGCCGCTTCTACCGTGAAACGAATGCCGAAAATGAATTATCTGATGACCGCGCTCTGTTGTGTACCCTTTGGTAAAATTCTTTCGCACTTTCCAATCGAATGCAGTTTTCATTGCATTTTCCACTGCAAGCGCGCCGCCGTCAATAAAAAATACGTACGGCATATATGCCGGCTGTGCTATCCGGTGAAATGTTTCGACAAATTCCGCCATCTCAACGGAATAGACGTCTGA
The DNA here is from genome assembly GCA_964463935.1 of uncultured Chitinophagaceae bacterium. Lineage (GTDB taxonomy): Bacteria > Bacteroidota > Ignavibacteria > UBA10030 > UBA8401 > JACFMZ01. Next base: position 2,177 of record CAYXEE010000450.1, read on the forward strand.
GTTTGACGGTT
>CAYXEE010000451.1:0-2164 GCA_964463935.1 uncultured Chitinophagaceae bacterium
GACCTTACAAACTTAAGCGTGCCGCGCTCAGCATGACCATCTGCGTAACTTCAGTGAATTATTCAAATATCTCTCTTTATTACAATTTCAAACATTTTCCCGTTGTAATTTTCTAAAAATATAAATAGCTTTACATCCACACATTGAACATGGTAAGTGAGGGCAAATCACATGCGGCATTTTTTTGCCGCTACAGAAGAAAGGCGCCTTTATGAAAAAACTATTAAAACTCTACACCGTTCCCAAAATTTCATCGCTTCAAGATTTACTGATTCATTCCGCAGGAAAATATGCGGACAAACTTGCAATGGAAGATTTAAACGACACGCCGATTCCCCGCGTAACATATCAATCGCTCTTAAAACATATTCTTAAATTCGGTACAGCGCTGAAAACGCTCGGCTTAAAAGAGCGAAGCCACATTGCTGTTATTGGCGAGAACCGCGTTCAGTGGGCAATTTCATATTTAACGGCGGCGTGTTTCAATTATGTCGTTGTTCCGATAGACAGAAATTTAAGCACAAACGAAGTGTTGAATGTTATTCACGAATCGGATGCTGAAGCGGTAATTTTTTCGGACCAATACGAATCTATTTTTACGGAACAACATTCATCGCTGATGAAATTGAAATTGTTAATTTCAATGGATAAGCCGGCAAAAAATGAACAGCTTCTTTCTATGGCTGAATTGATACGCGAATCTCCCGGATGTTCGGCTGCAGAAATGCCGGTAATCAATCCTAAAGAAATGTGCGTAATAATTTTTACTTCCGGCACGCTTGGGCGCGCTAAAGGAGTAATGCTTTCGCAGCATAATATTGCAACAAACTTAATGGCAATGCTTAGTATGTTTATGATGTATCCTGAAGATCGGTTTCTTTCCGTTCTTCCGATGCATCACACGTACGAATGCAATTGCGGATTGCTCTGTCCGCTGCTTGCCGGTTCTTCCGTACATTATGCGCGCTCGCTAAAAACCGTTGTGGATGATTTGCAACGCGTGAAAGCGACAATTCTACTCGGTGTTCCGCTGTTGTATGATAAAATGTTTAAACGCATTCATAAAGGAATTCAAGAAAAGAAAGCCGTAGCAAAAATTTTAAATCCGCTTATTTCCGTAACGGATGTTGCCGAACAATTCGGATGGAAAGCTGCAAAGAAAACAATCTTCAAAGAAATCCATCATAAATTCGGCGGTTCGATTCGGTATTTTATTGCCGGCGGCGCGGCTCCCGATCCATTGGTTGCAAAAGGATTGCGCGCACTGGGATTTAATTTTATTCAAGGATACGGCTTAACGGAAACTTCTCCGATTCTTGCGTTGAACTCGCCGCATAATTTCAAAGATAATGCCGCCGGACTTCCGCTTCCGAATGTTGAATTGAAAATTAACAATCCCGATTCTGACGGAATCGGCGAAGTGTACGCAAAAGGTCCGAATGTAATGCTTGGATATTACAAAAATCAATCCGCAACCGACGATGTGTTTGACGACGGCTGGTTTAAGACCGGCGATCTCGGCTACATTGACGATGATGGATTTTTGCACATCAGCGGGAGAAAGAAAAACGTTATTATTTCCAAGAGCGGGAAAAATGTTTTCCCCGAAGAAATTGAAGATGTGCTGAATCGCAGTCCTTACATTATGGAATCGTTGGTGTACGGCGAAGACAATACGAAACTTGATGAAATTATTGCTGCGCAGATTGTTGTTGATGCAGATGCAATTATTGAACTTTCCGAAACGATGAAAAAAAGTATTACGAAAGAATGGATTCATCAAATTATTTCCGATGAAATTCAAAAAACAAATAAGCAGTTAAGCAGTTACAAACAGATTCGGAAATTTATTGTGCGGGACCAGGAATTTCAAAAAACAACAACGCAAAAAATTAAACGGTTTGCAAATCTTGCACAGCCGCAGCAGTCAACGGAAGATTGATTTTTTAAGAAAACGAGAAAAACCTCACAGGTCTTCTGTCAAAAAATAAGGCGGATGCAAAAAGCGCAAAAACGCGGCGGGCAAGTTAAGACCTGTGAGGTTTGCTCGGATATTGGAATGTAATAAACCTCAGGTCTTCCCATAATGTAGGCACGGATGCCCATCCGTGCAAATTTATGGAACAGTTCCGCCAATCCGCAAAAAAAAGGCGAACGCAAAAAG
>CAYXEE010000452.1:0-2160 GCA_964463935.1 uncultured Chitinophagaceae bacterium
GACCTTAATTTTTTGTGCCGAGTCGAAGCATTTTTTTATTTTGCGTAACTTCAGTTAGTCATTAACTTTTTCTTTCCGTTGAATCTGCTTCCGTATTTCTGTATTTTGCACAATCAAAAAAAATTAGGATGTTCCTGTGGATATTGTTTTTTCATTTATCTCAAAATATTTCAACGAAATTATTATGGCGTTCATTCCGCTGTTTGTGGCGATTGACGTTCCGGGACTTGTGCCGCTGTTCATTTCTCTTACGGAGGGAATGAATCTGAAAACGAAACGCAGTTTAATTGTGCAAGCCACGCTAACCGCAGGCGCAATTGCTCTGCTCTTTTTAATTCTGGGAAAATTAATTTTTAGATTTCTCGGAATTACGGAAAATGATTTCCGCATCGGCGGGGGAATTGTTCTGCTGGTGCTTGCCGTTACGGATTTACTGTTCTCGGATTCCGACGAAACACGAAAAAGCAACAATTCGTCCGTCGGCGTAGTGCCTATCGGAATTCCGCTTATTATGGGTCCGGCGGCGCTGACTTCCATTATTATTATTGTAGATGCGTACGGATATTGGATTTCGATGATTTCGCTTTTTCTCAATCTGCTTATTGTGTGGTTTATTTTCCGTCATTCGGATTATGTAATTCGCATAATGGGAACGGGCGGCTCGCGCGCGTTTGCAAAAGTTGCCTCGCTGTTTATGGTCGCCATTGCAGTAATGATGATTCGAGTCGGCGTGCAGAATATTCTTAAACTGAAATAATGCAGTATCTTGCGCGAAAAAAATTATTTGCCGCAAACTACTCGCCAAAAAAAATTACATTTGAAACGAAAAACCTAATGGGTAATAACACTTGTTAGGTTTTTATGTACATAGACAAAAAAATACAACAGGAAATACCGAGATTATGAAGTGAAAAATACTAAAGTTCAATTCGTTGGAGAAATTGTTATGAAGCAATACGAAGCAGTTATTGAAGTAATGAAAAACAAAGGCGGCGTTGCGACACTTGGAGATTTGTATAGAGAAGTGCTTGCCGTAGAAAAAGTAAAATGGGGAACACAAACTCCGTTTGCTTCGATACGAAGAATTGTTCAAGATGATCGTTACTTTTTTAAAATTAAACCCGGCTTGTGGGCATTAAAAACACACAAATCAGAATTACAACATTTAGTTGAAACCGGAAGCAAGAAAGAAAAAACAGAAAACAGATTTAATCATTCATACTATCAAGGACTTTTGTTAGAAATCGGCAAACTTAAACACTTTGATACCTATATTCCGCGTCAAGATAAAAACCACAAATATCTTACAACAGAATTAAAAAATTTAGCAACTATTGATCAATTCTATAATTTTACCTATGATCACGTAGTCAATCGGGCTGCAACTATTGATGTTTCATGGTTTAATGAAAGAAAATATCCTCAGGCATTTTTTGAAGTAGAGCATTCAACAGATTTTAAGAATTCGTTGTTGAAATTTGTAGAATTGCAAGATTTTAATGTTGATTTTCGAGTTGTTGCCGACAAATTTCGTGAAAAACAATTTTTATCTGCAATTCAAATGACGGCATTTAAAAATATTTCACACCGCGTCAAGTTTCTTTCGTATGATATAATAGCAGAATTACATACTAAAACAATTGAATTAAGTTTAATTGAAGATAGATTATGACTTCAAAAAATACTGAAGCCGCAGAATCCAAGAAATCAAAATTAACAACCGGACTTTTTACAAGCAGAACGGAAGAATGGGAAACGCCGTTATATGTTTTTTCGGCATTAAATGTTGAATTTAATCTTCAAGTGGATGTTTGCGCAACATCAGAAAATGCAAAGTGCAAAAGCTATTTTGATAAAAATGTTGATGGATTAAAGCAAGAATGGTCGCCTTACCGATGCTGGATGAATCCGCCATATGGAAAAGATATCGGGAAATGGATGAAAAAAGCATTTACCGAAAGTCAAAAAGGTGCGCTTGTAGTTTGTTTAGTTCCGTGTAGAACAGACACAAAATGGTGGCACGAATGGGCGATGAAATCCGCAGAAATAAGATTGATTGCCGGTAGAATTAGCTTTGGAAATGTAAAACAATCTGCTCCTTTTCCATCATGTATTGTTATTTATTATCCAGAGTTTGATAATCCGTACAAATTAACAGTT
>CAYXEE010000453.1:0-2139 GCA_964463935.1 uncultured Chitinophagaceae bacterium
TTCCGATTGATAATGCCATAAGTATTCTACTAATTTAAAAATTGTAGAGACGCAAAAATTTTGCGTCTCCGGTTTGCGAAGTGAAATTACGGAATGATTAGTGGAAATACAAAAAATATATTTTGTTCAGAAAATTTCTTTTAATGTAATGAAATTGTTATTCCGCTAAATGTTGTGCCATAGAGAACCGAACTTTGCGATGTGTAATCTGCTTGATTATACATAATATCGCAGCACTGCAAAATAAAGTCTACAAACGGGTTGTTGAGCGGCTTTTCTGAAATTTGGTTTAACAAAAACAAAATTTTAGTTATGTTAATTCCATAACCTGTAGTTTTGAAAAAATCTCTGAAGGGCATTTTATTTGAACCGCTGCGAAAAGAAACTACATCAAGGAAGGAAATTTCATATCCTTTGCGAATAGTAACTTTATCCTTTGAACGTCCATGAATAAGATTTTCAACGATATCCATATCTCCGGGAAATGATTGTTCAGAAATTGCAGAAGAATTTGCAGTAACTAACAAATCTTCTGCTTCACGAAGGAATTTAAATGAGACAAGATTTCCCGTAATACCGGAATAATTATATGCTAATCCTGCTTCAATGGTGTAACCAAGAGAAAATGCCCTTGGCAAAGGATCTTTTTCAGATTCATTCCTGTAAAAAATTTTATCGCCGATATTGCTTAATGCAAATGCTGTGGAAACATTGGCAAACGGCTGAACATACCGCAGAGTTGGATGGAAAAAATCTTCTCTTTCGAATAACGGCGTATAAATAGGCGCATAGATAAAAGCAGTGTAATCTACAGCGGAAGATTTTACTTCGTCTTTTTGTTGAACGGCAAATATATTGCCAAATTTTGATGTGATTTCTTTGTAATTAAATCCTAATCCAGCTCTAACACCGTAATCTACTCCAATGCCAAAACTGTATGTTCGCACATATTCTTTACCGCCAACCAAAGATATTGTACTTCCATGCTCATCAGTTATTACAAAAGTGCCTAAATTTAGTGTTGTTTGAGAAATACCGAGCCCGGCGCTTACAGGAAGTGAAAATCCATTTTTTATCGGTGCAAAAACAGAGATTGCAAATGTGTTTAAGTTTAAATCTGATAAACCAAATTCCGGAAGCCATTGCGTTTTTTCTACATACAATTCCGTGTTTACAGATTGTAATTTTCCTTGTACGCCAAGCAGCGCAGGATTTGATGATGCTAAAATAGGACTTTGTGAAAATATGCTTATACGGCTTTCGCCGAGAGCATTTCCATCCGGTGAAGTTCCAAAAAGCAAAAACGGTACAGCTGTTGCGCCTGCTTGCGAGTATATTGTGTTGGAAAAAATTGTTAAAAATGCCGCGGCGAAGAAAAATAGCGATCTAATCATTGGGTCTCCTTAATTATGTTATGGGAAAACAATCAGTATCAATTTATGAAGTGTATTTAGATCCTTTATATTGTCATTGTTCTTAAAAAAAGTAGAAAAGATTTGAACGGAATACAAGAAATAAATTCTCCGCCCACAATTTTGTGAGCGGAGACAACTATTGTATTAATACAAAAACATCGGTTTGTTCATTGCGTTGTAAATGCGCGGGCGGTAATTTTCTGAATCATACATTTCCTTCACCACAACGCGTTTTGTTCCTTCGGATAATGTTTTAATCGGAAGAAATGTGTAGCGTCCTTCGCGCAATGCAACCAGCGTTCCGGTAGTGCGTTTCATCGCAAGCGAGACGGCAAGATTTGCGTAACACATTGCAACCATTCTGTCTAATGCGTCCGGTTCGCCGCTTCGCATTAAATACGCAACCTGTTGATAAATCATGTGCGAGCCGGAAATTTTTTGAATTGCCTCCGCCGTAATCTGTCCGATGCCGCCGAGTTTTTTATGTCCGTACGCGTCTGCCTGTCCGTATTCAACAACTTTTCCGCCAATCATCTGCGCTCCTTCGGAAATTGTCATAATCGCGTAGTTGCTCGGATTGTTATGCTTATCCTGCATAAGAAGAGACGCTAATCTTTCAGGATCGAAATGTACTTCGGAAATAATTGCGCGGTCAACATGCGAAAGATATGCGGAGATGAGAGACGTTTCGCCGGAGTTGCGTCCGAATAATTCTATAACAGCA
>CAYXEE010000454.1:0-2135 GCA_964463935.1 uncultured Chitinophagaceae bacterium
TTACTTTTTGCAACCCATTTTCTATACTGCCTTTAATATGAATATGAAGCAGTCTATATCCACGGTTTGCAAACGATTGATAGTCGCCAAGCGCTTGTGCATTTTTAAGCGTTTCAAAAGTAAAAGTTTCCCCGGGAATTTCGGCGTTATTGGGTTCATCTGCAGTAATTAACAAAAATATTCCATTGGGCTTTCCCCCTTTATGAAGTTGTCCCGTGGAATGTAAGTATCGAGGACCGAAACCAACCGTTGTTGCGATTCCAAATTTTGTTGTAATCTTTTCACGAAGTTCATAGAGTACTTTCGTTGCTGTATCATTTTGATCTACATACGCAAGAATTCCTGCATAATCATATCCGGCTTTCCCTGAAAGATGCTCCGAAATAATTTCTTTAAGCGAAGATTTTTTTATTTTTTCAACATAATTTGGCTCTGCATACAGCGAAAATACATCATCAGAAATTACTTCCGGGTTTACCGGAAGTTTGCCGTTCGTTTTAAATTCATTTATTACTCGTACGGTATTATCTTTGCTCTCTTTCACGTTTGGTTCGTCAAACGGATTTATATTTAATACAGCCGCAGAAATAGCGGTAGCAAATTCCCACAAGAGAAATTGAGAGCCGAGTTCGTAAATAGTTTCCAATTCTACAACAACAAATGGAAATTGTTTTTCTCGAAGTGTATTCTGCAACAGATTAAATTTTGCTGCATCTTTTTTCAACTGTAGAAAAACGAAAAATCTATCGGACGAATACTTCGACAGATCAAATTGCTCTCCTTCGATAGGCAAAATTCCTTTCCCTTCTTTCCCGGTGCTTTCGGCAATCAATTGTTCTGCCCAATATGCAAATGTTGAAATTTCATCAGACAAAATAAATGTCATCTTATCTTTCCCGGAATTATGCGCTTCTCCCATCAATATTCCAATTTTTGCGGCAAAATTTTCTGCAATTGTTTTACGAGTTTCCGTTTGCATTTCCGCTGCGGAATTGAGAATTTTTTCAATATCCATTCCAACTAATGCCATCGGAACAAGTCCGAAATATGAAAGCGCAGAATAACGTCCGCCAATATCCGCAGGATTGATAAAAATTTTTCTGAATTTTTTATCCTTTGCTATTTGTTCCATTTTTGTATCTGCATCGGTAACAGCAATAAAGTTTTCACTCGGGTTCTGTTTTACCGATGCAACACGATCATAAAAATATTGATAAAACATATTTGTTTCCGTTGTGCCGCCGGATTTGCTCGCAACTATAAAAAGCGCAGTAGAGAGATTGATTTGGTTTTCAACGCGAAGGACAGATGTCGGATTTGTGCTGTCAACAACAAACAGCCGGGGAAATCCTTCGGCAGAACCAAATGTTGCTCTGCACACATCGGGACAAAGACTGCTTCCGCCCATTCCCAGAACGACTACATGCGTAAAACTTGTATTTTTAATTTCTTCAGCAAATAATTTAAGATTGGAAATATTTTCTTTCATTAGCTGAATTGAATTCTGCCATCCCAAGCGATTGAGAATTGATTTTTTGTGTTCTTCTTCGGAACGCCAGATTGTATAATCTTTTTCCCAAAACCGCTGAATAATATTTTCAGCATTAAATTTTGCAACGGTATTATTTACAGAAGATTCAAGAGTAGAAAACGAAAATGAAATTGCAGACATAGTCTTTTAAAATTTAGTTAGATTAAATTTTTAATTTTACTGAATATAGCCAAAGTTCCTATAAATAAAAACAGCGGAAGCCAAGCTGCCGCTGTTTTTTAATTAAATTATATAGCAATGTTACAAAGAAATATTTAATCCTAAAAATATTCCCCGCCCTCTTGAGCTGAATCCTCGTATCTCAGAATATTTTTTATTAAAAAGATTTTCGATTCGTCCGTTCACTGATATATTTTCGTTAAATGTGTAACGTTGAGAAAAATTAAAAAGCGTATAATCATCTAATGAAACACTCCCAAGAGCGCCATAGGGACCAAGTTTTGAATCATAATACGCATCGTTGCGCTTACCAACAATTTTTACATCTAATCGAAACTGTAATTCTTGGTTCGGGAAATATGATACATAAATATTTCCAGAGCTAGGTCTTCGCGTTAGTGGTACGGAAGAAATATTTTTATTT
>CAYXEE010000455.1:0-2118 GCA_964463935.1 uncultured Chitinophagaceae bacterium
ATCATCCAAATGTCTGTTCCATTATTGATATCAGCGAGCATGAATCTCAAATGTTTATTGTTATGGAATTTGTAGATGGGCAAACATTACAAGAAAAAAAATTTTCATTAACACAAAAACAAACAATTGATTATTCCATTCAAATTGCCGAAGGTCTTGCCGCTGCACACGAAAAAGGAATTGTTCACCGAGATATAAAACCGGAAAACATTATGGTGCGTAAAGACGGTATTGCACAAATTATGGATTTTGGTTTAGCAAAACTTGCAGGCGTTTCTCGATTAACTAAGGTTGGCAGCACAGTTGGTACGCTTGGTTATATGTCGCCCGAACAAGTACAAGGGCAAGAGACTGATCATCGCTCGGATATATTTTCGTTTGGAGTATTGTTGTATGAAATGCTTACCGGGCGTTCGCCATTCAGCGGAGCGCATGAAAGCGCAATCTTATACGAAATTGTGAATGTTGATGTTCAGCCGCCATCAACTGTTAAACCGGAAATTGATACAGAGCTGGATCGTATTGTTTTGGAATGCATGGAAAAAGATCCGAATGAACGAATGCAATCCATTAAACAAGTGGCGATTGATCTGAATAGATTCAAACGTACGTCGAGTAAAACGCGCTTGAGTAGAAATTTTTCAACCGATTCGCTTTCTCGTGCTTCACAGCAGGCAGCGGCATCTACAGCTGCAAAAACATTTCTTTCAATTAAAAGTTTACCTTGGTTAATCACAACTCTTGTTGTAATCGCGGCAATGGTAATAATCCTCGTGATGTCAAAAAGCGGTGAATTTTCTTCAAACATTAATCGTTTTAATATTTCTGTAATTAGTTCTACTCAACAGCAGATTGCTCGCGCAGATATTCCCAGCATTGCAATTTCTTCCGATGGTAAATTATTTGCCTACACAATATTTGAATCCGGCACGACTCAAATTTATGTACGTCCGCTAAACAGTTTTACTGAAACGCCGCTAAAAGGAACAGCAAACGGCGCAGCGCCGTTTTTTTCACCGGATGGTCAATGGATTGGTTTTGTAGCAGATGGGAAGATTAAAAAAATTCCCGCACAAGGAGGAGCAGTGGAAACTATTGCAGATGCTGTAGGTTTTCGCGGCGCTTCATGGGGTACTGATGATAGAATTTATTTCAGTCCGACTTTTGCTTCGGGAATTTCATCTGTTTCCTCGAAAGGAGGCGAAGTAAAAACAATTTCAATTCTTGATACGTTAAAAAATGAACGAACTCACCGCTGGGTGCAGGCGCTTCCGGGAGGCAAATATATTCTATACACTCTCGGCGATGTAAATAATCCTAATTCGTATGTTGATGCGCCAATCGTTATTCAGTCAATTGAAACCGGCGAACGTCATGAATTAGATGTTCGAGGTGAAATGGCGCGATATATTGAACCCGGATATTTGATTGTTGGCCGCAATGGTTCCCTTCTTGCAGCGCCGTTTAGTCTTAAAGATTTTCGAACAACGAAACAGTTAACCGCTATTTTTGCCGAAGTAAACGGCGATCCGGGAAGCGGCGTTATGGATTTTGCTTTGTCAGATAATGGCAACCTTGTCTATCTTCCCGGAACATTAAATAAAGACCTTGAATTGGTTTGGGTTGCGATGGATGGAACAATTACTCCCGTTACGTCTCAGTTGCGACCATACCACGCCCCGCGCGTTTCACCGGATGGTACAAAAATAGCAACAACGTTTGGAATTGTTCGCGGCGTTGACAACGATATATGGATATACGATCTGAAAAAAGAAACATTCAACAGATTGACATTTGGAAAAAAAATGTTTGCTCCGGTATGGAGCGCTGACGGTAAAAAAATTTATTATGCCGTTGCAATAACGGGAATGGGAGGTATTTGGGAATCATCGGCAGACGGCGGCTCCGAAGGTAAACTGCTTCAAAAAAATACAATCCCGAATTATCCTGTTACCGCATCGCGTAATGGTAAATATCTTTTCATTAATACTGAAGGAGGATTTTCTGATGGAGATATTTATACAATGGATGTAAAAAATGGGTTGCCAGCTGTGCCGCTGCTTGCTACTCCGCCGTATGAATCGGGCGGACAGCTTTCACCCGATGGCAAGTATGTTA
>CAYXEE010000456.1:0-2094 GCA_964463935.1 uncultured Chitinophagaceae bacterium
ACAGCAGAATGTATTGCTGTATTTTCATCGTCATGCAGACCAGCAATTGATTTTGCTTGCGCCGGATGTGCAGATTGCGGAGATACAAAAAAATTTATATTCCATTCAAACAACAAGCGAACAAACGCTTGCCAGCGTAGAAGCATTTCTTACCGGAAATAAAATTGTAACAACCGATATTTCGCGCAGCGTGCTGTATTCGCTGGCGCCGCAGCTTGTTATTACAAGCGAAGCAGTAACGCTTGTTTCGCTTCCGCTGCATATTGAAAAAGAAAAACTCGGCGTTATAGAATTGGCGATGAATTTCGGTAAAGAACGCGTTGAGCGCGAAATGGAATTTCTCTCGCTTCTTGCCAGCGAAATTACCGTCGGCATAAGCCGAAGAGGTTTGATTGATGAATTGCGCGTAAAAAATGTTGATTTAGAAATTCAACGCTCGCAGACGCAGGAAGCGCACGAAAAATTAAAACGCTTTCTTGCGTTTTTCAGCCACGAACTGCGCGCGCCGCTCAATTCTATCATCGGTTTTTCAAAATTGATTATGGAAGAGTTTTCTACCATTGATGAAACGACGATGAAGGAATATAACTCCGCAATTCATTCCAGCGGAACGCATTTGCTTCATCTTATCAATGATATTCTCGACCTTTCAAAATTGGAAGCGGGAAAATTGGAACTGCATTATTCCGATGTGAGCATCCGACATCTGTTTGCGCAAATTAAGCAGACTGTTCAGCCGCAATGCGAAGCAAAAAATATTTCGCTCGAAATTATTCCCGACGAAGAAATTGACGATATTCTTGCGGATTCTGTACGGCTGAAACAAATTTTGCTTAATCTTGTAACTAACGCAATTAAATTCAGCCGCGCAGAAGAAAAAGTAATTCTTTCCGCACGCAGAACTACAAACGATATAGAATTTTCCGTGCAGGATTTCGGAGTCGGCATTCGCAGCGACGATATTTCCAAATTATTTCAACCGTTTCAGCAGACCGAAAGCGGCGCGCGCAAAACGGAAGGAACCGGCTTAGGATTAACAATTTCAAAAAATCTTGCGGAACTTCACGGCGGCTCATTATTTGTTGTAAGCGAATTTGGAAAGGGAAGCACATTCATCGCAAAAATTCCGATGATGGTGAAAATTGAAAATGAAGCGGAACAAATTGTACGCAAAATTTCCGAAGCGGGCGAAAACGGCAGCCGTCCGCGCCGCGTATTGATTGTTGAAGATAAACCGCATGCCCGCGCGCTTCTTCACACTTATCTTGCGGAAGCCGGATATCAAACGGAATTTGCATTTAACGGCGTTGAAGCGCTGGAAAAAGCAAAATTATGGAAACCGGATGTTATTACGCTGGATATTCTCATTCCCGTTAAAGACGGCTGGCAGGTTTTGCGCGAACTAAAAGAACATCCGCTCTGCAAAGATATTCCGGTGATAATTATTTCTATGGTTGATGAGCGCAATGTCGGCTTCGGTCTCGGCGCAAAAGAATATTTTGTGAAACCGGTGCAAAAAGATGAATTGATTGCGGCGGTAAAAAAATTAGAATCGCGCACCGCAAATACTTCGGCAAAAATTCTTGTTATTGACGACGACCGCTCCGTAACAGATCTTGTGCAGGTAATTTTAGAATCCGAAGGATGCGCAGTTTTAAAAGCGCACAACGGAAAAGAAGGATTAGAACTTGCCGAAAAAGAATTGCCCGATTTAATTATTTTAGATTTGGTGATGCCGGAACTTTCCGGCTTTAATGTTGCGTATCAGTTAAAGCACAATCCCAAAACGCAGACAATTCCTGTAATGATTATGACTTCAATGGAAATTGACGAAGAAACGCGCGAGCAGCTGCAAGGTTTTGTTGTTACGCTAATGAAAAAATCCGGCTTTACCAAACGCGATTTGCTGAACGAAATTGCCGGCATTGAAGGAAAGAAAAGTTAACGCAGTTGTATTCGCCGCGAATGCACGAATTATTAAGATGATAAAAACCTCACAGGTCTTAACTTGCCCGCCGTGTTTTTGCGCTTTTTGCATTCGCCTTATTTTTGGCGGATTGGCGGAAGACCTGTGTAATTATTTGCACGGATGGG
>CAYXEE010000457.1:0-2083 GCA_964463935.1 uncultured Chitinophagaceae bacterium
GGGATTCCCGCTAAAAACACGCGGGAATGACGGTTGTTTTTTCCAATCTGCGTAATTTCAATTATTTAAGTCATCCTTCGGCGCATTCTAAGAAGTAAAGGATTTGCTCAAATGATCATTTTTTCTGCGCCGAGTCGAACCATGTTACCGCAAACTATATTTTTTGCGTAACTTCAGTTACTAATTGAACGAGTAGTTCGTCTGAATTTTACAATGCTGAAACTTATTTCACATTCCGAAGAAGAAACAATACTCGCCGGAAAAAATTTTTCTCAAAATCTTTCCGCGGGAAATGTTGTTGCGTTATTTGGAGATTTGGGAAGCGGAAAAACCCGTTTTGCAAAAGGAATTTCCGTTGGATTGGGAATTGCAGAACATGTTACAAGTCCGACGTTTACCATAGTGAACGAACATACAAGCGGACGGATTCCGTTATTTCATTTTGATTTTTACAGAATGCGCTCGCTTGCGGAATTGGATGAAATTGGTTTTGAAGAATATCTTTTTGGAAACGGAATTTGCATTATCGAATGGGCGGATATAGTTCAAGAACGTCTTCCGAAAAAGCGGTACGATATTTTTTTTGAACAGGGAAATTCTCATAATGAAAGAATTATTTGCATTGAACGGAGAAGCGAATGATTCTTGGAATTGAAACGGCAACCGAAGTGTGCAGCGCGGCGCTTGTACGCGAACAAAAAATTATTTCTTCTCGCAGTGTGAACGAAAAAAATGTTCATTCTGAACGGCTTATGCTGTTGATTGATGAAATTCTGATGGAATCAAAAATTCAAAAAAATAAAATTTCTGCAATTGCCGTTTCCGTTGGTCCCGGCTCTTTTACCGGATTAAGAATCGGATTGAGCGTTGCAAAGGGATTAGCGTTTGCGCTTAACCTGCCGATTCTCGCCGTTCCATCGCTTGACGGAATTGCCGAAGAATACCGCCGAACGCGAATAATTGAAAATGAAGAAATTTTTTGTTCAATGATTGATGCAAAGCGAAACGAAGCATTTTTTTCTTATTACAAAATTTCTTCAGAAGAATTTGAATCGCGGTCAGAATTTTCCATAAAATTAAAATCCGAAATTCTTGCAGATTCTGCGGAAAAAAACGCAAAGACTGTTCAACCGCTGTGCAACGCTTCGGCTATTGCGCTTCTTGCTGAACGGCGTTTTTCACAATTTCTCATTTCAGATTTTTCCCATTTAGAACCGCTCTATATTAGAGATTTTGTAACAACAGCGCCAAAAATTCTCTAACATATTTTAGATTGAAATTAAGCCGCAGGAGAGTTATTTTGTTTCAGAAAATTAGAACAATCTCAAAAATTGCGGCAGGGCTGCAATGCCGATTTTCCAATTTGAGATATCAAAAATTTGAACATTGCTAATCCTTACAAGAAAGGAACAACTATGTCGTGGTTTAGACGCTCTAAAGAAAACATTTCTACCGATAACCAAAAGAAAGATATGCCGGAAGGGATGTGGGTAAAGTGTAATTCCTGCGGCGAAATTCTTCATAAAGGCGCATTGGAACAAAATCTTTGGGTGTGCAATAAATGTGCGTATCATTTTCGCATTGGAAGTAAAGAATATTTTTCTATCCTTTTTGATGAAGGAACGATGAAAGAATTTGATGCGAAAATAACTTCTAAAGATCCGCTGAAGTTTGTTGATACAAAAAAATATACCGACCGCGTAAAAGAAACAATTAAAAAAACCGGACTGCACGATGCAATTCGCAACGGCATTGGGAAAATTGATAAGAAGCCCGTTGTTATTGCGTGTATGGATTTTGCGTTTATCGGAGGCAGTATGGGTTCTGTTGTTGGAGAAAAAATAAGCCGTGCAATTGATAAAGCAATAAAAAATAAATGCGGACTCATCATTATTTCGGCTAGCGGCGGCGCGCGAATGATGGAAGCGGCTTACTCGCTTATGCAGCTTGCAAAAACAAGCGCAAAACTTACTCAGCTCCACGAAGCCGGACTTCCATTTATTTCGTTAATGACCGATCCAACAACAGGTGGAACTACGGCAAGTTATGCAATGCTCGGTGATGTGAATATTGCGGAACCCGG
>CAYXEE010000458.1:0-1101 GCA_964463935.1 uncultured Chitinophagaceae bacterium
CCGTAATTTTTTGTGCCGAGTCGAAGCATTTTTTGATTTTGCGTAACTTCAGTTTCTAATGACAAATTGGGTTAATATTCTTTTCTATTTGCGTAAACGTTCATCAGTAATCCCGCCATAATCAGATAGGAAAGGAGAGAGGAACCGCCGTAACTGAGAAAGGGAAGCGGAATTCCGACAACGGGCATTAAACCGACCGACATTCCGATATTAACGAAAACATGAAATACAAAAAGCGATGTAAATCCGATTGCAATTAAACTGCCGAATTTATTTTTTGAAATTGTTGCGAGTTTTATTCCGTGATACAATAATAAAGCAAACAATCCGATTACAACTAACGCGCCGATAAATCCGAATTCTTCGCCTGTTACGCAAAAAATAAAATCTGTCCATTGCTTTGGAATAAAACTTAATTGCGTTTGCGTGCCGCGCATAAATCCCTTGCCGAACAAGCCGCCGGAACCGATTGCAACTTTTGCTTGAATTACATTATAGCCGGCGCCGAGAGGATCGTTATTCGGATCGAGAAAAGATTGAATACGTTTTTGCTGATACAGCGGAAGTTTATCGTACGCCACCTGCACAAAAAATCCAATAACGACATTTACTCCAAAAACCAAAATAGCGACAAATCTGTTTTCGCGAAGAGAATACAATCCGATGCCGAGAATGATAAGCACAATAAGAAACGGCGTTGTTCCAAAAATTGACGCTGCGGCAACAAATGCCGGCGCAATGAGAATAATGATTAAGAATTTTGATGCGCCAGCCCAGTACAAAACAGGAACAAACATTCCGATAAACGTAAGCGATGTTCCGAAATCGGGCTGAAGCATAATAAGAGTAATCGGTAGAAGAAGAATTCCGGCTGCTTTTACCAAATCTTTTAAATCAGTTGCGCGAACATCGCTGCGGCTTAAGAACGATGCAAGCGCGAGCATTGTTGTTATCTTCACAAATTCGGAAGGTTGAATTCCAAGCCCTGCAATGCCAAGCCAGCTTTGCGAACCGTACACGCGTTTTCCCATTACCAGCACAAGAATAAGAAGTGTAAGCGATGAAAAGAAAATTGTCATAGCAGTTCTCTGTAAAAAACGG
>CAYXEE010000458.1:1111-2050 GCA_964463935.1 uncultured Chitinophagaceae bacterium
TTGTAATAAGCATAGCAGTAATTCCGAGTCCCGCCCACAATAATTGCCGGAAGAAATCTCTTCCGTTAAACGCATCGTGCGTTGCGCTGTAGATGGAAATCAAACCAATTGCAAGCAGTCCGAGAACGGAGAAGAAAACCGTTTTATCAAAATATTCTTTGAAAAAATTATTCATATCATTTGTTAATCGCTTCGTTTACACAGGCGTTCAGCGTATTGCTGCAACATTTTTATTGTTTGTAGATTCAGAAATTGCGACCGGCTTTTCCGGTTTTTTTCCGTAGCGGATAATTTCGCCGAATAAAAATTGTTCCATACACAATCCGGCAATCGGCGCGGCGAAAACGCCGCCATAGCCCGCGTTTTCTACAAGAACGCAGATGGCAATTTTTGGCTCATCGAACGGAGCGAAACCCATAAACCAGGCGTGAGATTTTCCGTGAGGATTTTGCGCTGTTCCGGTTTTTCCCGCCGCTTCAATTCCGGGAATTCTTACAGCGGAAGCTGTTCCGCCCGCAGCCATAACAACACGGCGCATTCCTTCGCGCACAATATTCCACGTAGAATCGGAAAGCGAAATTGTATGTTCTTCAATTTTTACCGGTTCATATTTTTTGGTCGCGCGGTTAAATATTTTTTCCACAATGTGCGGCTGATGCCACTTGCCTTTGTTGGCTATTGTTGCCGCGTAGTTTGCCATTTGCAGCGGACTTACGCCAACCTCGCCTTGTCCAATTCCTAAACTGATTAAATATCCCTGCGTCCATTTTCCTTTTCCGTGAACGCGGTCGTAATATGTGCGGTCTGGAAGAAGTCCGGGATTTTCTTCATTAATATCAATCTTTGTCAGTTTTCCGAAACCGAATTGTTTTCCCATATCGCTCCAATCGTCCAAACCGACTTTCAACATCAATTGATAGAAGAAAACATTGCACGAGC
>CAYXEE010000459.1:0-2016 GCA_964463935.1 uncultured Chitinophagaceae bacterium
CTTCGGAAATGGCATTTAAAATTGCCGGCTCTATTGGATTTCAAGAAGGAGCAAAAAAAGCAAGTCCTGTAATTCTTGAACCGATTATGGCTGTGGAGGTTGTAACGCCGGAAGATTATCTTGGCGATGTTATGGGCGATTTGAATTCGCGCCGCGGAAAAATTGAAGGAATTACGCCGCGTAAAGATGCGCAAGTTGTTAAAGCGATGGTTCCTCTTTCTGAAATGTTTGGTTATGCTACATCGCTTCGTTCTATGACGCAAGGTCGCGCGCTCTATACTATGCAGTTTGATCATTATAATGAGACGCCGCGCTCGGTGTCTGACCAGATTATAGAAAAAGTAAAAGGTAAATCAGCGTAAGTTTGAAATAGATTTTTGAATTAATTATTAACTAAAACACAAGGAGAAATCCTCATGGCAAAAGAAAAATTTGATCGCAGTAAGCCGCACGTAAACGTTGGAACAATTGGCCACGTTGATCACGGTAAAACATCGTTGACCGCAGCAATCACAATGACTCTTTCAAAGAGCGGTCTTTCTGAAATCCGTACGTTTGATTCTATTGATAATGCGCCTGAAGAACGCGAACGCGGTATTACTATTGCAACAGCGCACGTTGAATATTCAACAGAAAAGCGCCACTATGCGCACGTTGATTGCCCTGGTCACGCCGACTATGTTAAAAATATGATTACCGGAGCTGCGCAGATGGACGGCGCAATTCTTGTTGTGGCTGGCACCGATGGTCCGATGCCGCAAACACGCGAACACATTCTTCTTGCTCGTCAAGTCGGCGTGCCGAAGATTGTTGTGTTCTTAAATAAAGTTGATATTGCCGATCCGGAATTGTTGGATCTTGTTGAAATGGAAGTTCGTGAACTTCTTACATCGTATCAATTTCCCGGCGATGATACGCCGGTTATCCGCGGCTCTGCAACTAAAGCGCTTGAAGCGTATGCTTCCGGAAAAGATATTTCCGATCCGGCTTTCAAACCGATTTTAGATTTAATGAATGCTGTTGACACCTATATTCCGCAGCCGCAGCGCGATGCAGACAAACCGTTCTTAATGCCGGTTGAAGACGTATTTTCAATTACCGGTCGTGGAACAGTAGGTACGGGTCGTGTTGAACGCGGTCGTGCAAAAGTTGGAGATGAAGTTGAAGTAATTGGTCTCGGCGCGCATAAAAAGACAGTTATTACCGGCGCAGAAATGTTCCGCAAAGAACTTGATGAAGTTGTTGCCGGCGATAATGCGGGTATGCTTCTTCGCGGCGTTGATAAAACTGAACTTGAACGCGGAATGGTTATTGCAAAACCGGGTTCTATTACGCCGCATAAGAAATTTACAGCTCAAGTGTACGTATTAAAGAAAGAAGAAGGCGGCCGCCACACTCCGTTTATTAACGGATACCGTCCGCAGTTTTATTTCCGTACAACAGACGTTACCGGCGTGGTAACATTACCGGCTGGCGTTGAAATGGTTATGCCGGGCGACAACCTTGATGCAATGCAAATTGAGCTTATCTCCACCATTGCTATGGAAGAAGGACTTCGTTTTGCTATCCGCGAAGGCGGACGCACCGTAGGTTCCGGTATTGTAACAAAGATTATTGAATAAAAAACTTTCATGGAGCGTTCTTCGCAGAACGCTCCATTGATTTTTTAGGAGAACTACATTGGCTGGTCAAAAAATTCGTATCAAGTTGCGTTCCTTCGATCATAACTTGATTGATAAATCCGCAGAGAAGATTATTAAAACAGTGAAATCTACCGGCGCGGTTGTTTCTGGACCGATTCCGCTTCCGACGAAGCGCAGCGTGTTCACAGTAAACCGTTCGCCGCACGTAGATAAAAAATCGCGCGAGCAGTTTGAAATTCGCGCGCATAAGCGGTTAATAGATATTCTTTCTTCCGGCTCTAAAACGGTAGATGCGTTAATGAAACTCGATCTTCCCGCCGGCGTTGATGTAGAAATTAAAGTGTAATGTAGCGTTGTTCGTGCGGAATGTAAG
>CAYXEE010000460.1:0-2013 GCA_964463935.1 uncultured Chitinophagaceae bacterium
CCTTAATTTTTTGTGCCGAGTCGAAGCATTTTTTTATT
Organism: uncultured Chitinophagaceae bacterium; assembly: GCA_964463935.1. GTDB lineage: Bacteria > Bacteroidota > Ignavibacteria > UBA10030 > UBA8401 > JACFMZ01. The sequence continues at coordinate 39 of CAYXEE010000460.1, forward strand.
TTGCGTAACTTCTGTTATTAAAACATTACTCTTATAGAAAGTCCCGCTTCAATTCCCGAAATATTATACTGCTTATTATTTAACAGTAAATTTCCTTTCCCGTACTTTACCGAAAGCGTTGGAATTATAATCTGCGAAAATGTAAATACGCCCTCTGCGCCAAGCGATGCAAGAAATGCTTTTCCCGTTTTAATAATTTCGGTTCCCGCCGGAAATCTATCTTCCGTAAATGTTTTTATTTCAACAATTCCGGTTGTAAACAGCCAATTGCTCAATGCGCGGCTGACGGAATACTGCGCTTCAATTTGAATTGCGCTTTTTAATTTTTCCGTGTATTCGACTCCCGCCGTATCTTTTTTGTAATACAAATTATTGCCGCGCAAACGCGAACGCAGCTGAACAATATGATTGAATGATTCCGTTTTTGTGGACATTACAAACATTCCGATAATTCTTGGACCGGAGTGAACAATATTTTTTTCGTTTAATTTATCATTCAAAAAATATGTTCCGTTCAAATCAAACGAAAAGCGGTACGTTTTGGAAAATGTAATATAATCCGCTCCTACATTAGCAGAAATTTCATCGCCGGGATCATAAAAATATTTTGCAGTTCCCGCCGAAACCGGTTCGTATTTTCCTTTGTAAAACATAGATGCGCCAAAACCAAGAATAAATCTTCTTGTAAGCGATGTTGCGTATGTAATTCCAAGATTCGCGTTAATTCCCTGCCCGTACACCGGAACGCGCGTTGCAAACGAGGTCTGCGAAAGCATTGATGAAACTTGCATTTCATTCGCCGTTAATTTTGTTTTTCCTGTCGGAATATTTACTCCGCCGAGAAGCCATACTTTATCTCCGGGCAGAACGTACGAAACAGAAAGCCGCGTATCGGCAATTCCATTCAACTTCGAGGTATCATATTTTGCCATTGCCGCCGCGCTGGAAATTGAGAGCAAAATCCGATTTGCAATTGGAATGGAAACATACAACGGCGCAGATTGCTGTGCAAGTGTTCCGGAATCTTTAATTGTCCATTGCTGCTGAATGCCGCCCATTGTTACGCCAGTCATTCCCTTAAAAAGTAATTTATCGTCGTACGCCGGTTTTGTCTGCGCTGTTATTGTAGTAACCAGAGAAAAACCGATAATAACAACTGCAACAATATGTACAACTCGAAGTTTGTAAAATGTATTATTCATCACATTAAATTTGTTATTTGATTAGCGTCATCTTTTTAACAGCCGAAAATTCCTGCGTTTTTATTTTATAATAGTAAATTCCGCTGGCGGCTTGTTTTCCTTCGTCGTTATCGCCGTTCCATTCAACAGAATATGTTCCTAACGGCTGAAAGCGATTAACAAGCGTTTTAACTTTTTGTCCTAACAGATTATAGATTTCTATTTCCACAACGCCGCTGTGCGCAAGCGAATACCGAATTGTTGTGCTTGGGTTAAATGGATTGGGATAATTTTGCTCTAACGAGTATGCAATCGGAATCATCGGAATTCCTTCCGCATTCTTTTCAATAAATTGTTCCGTTCCAATCAGCAGGCGGAAATTTCTTGATGATTCATTTTTCTTAATTGCAAAAACGTAATTCTTTGTTTCTGTAATGTCAAACATTCGTTCTAATGTTTGGTCTGCAAGATACATTTTAAAATTATGGGGAACATTTCCGGCGGCGGAAAAGTTGAGCGTAACATTTGCCTCTTTTTCCGAAGAAGCAATATCGAATTCCCACGATTTTCCGTACGAAGAAATGCTCTTAAAATTTCCCGCCAATCGTCTGGAATTTTGCTTAAACGAAAGCCGCACATATTGTTCCGGCGCGGTCGGCGGTTCGGAAAAATCATCCGCGTCAATTTCATCAACGGAAGATTCCAGCATACCGGCAAAATTTTCTTTATCAACGCACCGCGCAGCTGCCGCGCTGATTTGTATGCGCCATTCATGTTCTTTGAAAGTATCTGCA
>CAYXEE010000461.1:0-1987 GCA_964463935.1 uncultured Chitinophagaceae bacterium
AATAACGTCCAATCCGAAGAAGTGTTTGGCGAGTATAACATAATTGCATCAAGCGAAAGTGTCGCACTGTCTAACGCACCGTTGCCGTTGGAAAAATTTGTCCAGCCGCTTCCGGGCAATTGCCATTCGTACAAATGCCACTGCCCGTCGTTTATCACATTTTTTTTGGAAGATAATTCTATTTTATCTGTAGTGCCATTTCGCTGATCGTCAATTAAAATTGCAACCTGCGCGCCGCTTGCCGCAGAACTTGTTTTCATCCAAAAACCAATATAACCGGAATTTGAAAATTGAATATTGTTTGCGCGGCTTCCTCCGCCGGAAAGAATTCGCACTTCCCAATTTATTGTTGTTTCAACGCTATCCTTTAGAACTAATTGCATGGAACCCCAGCCGTTATTCGCCGCGTCATTCGTCCAACTTTGCGTTGAAGTATTTTTAATTCCCGCCGTACTGCCGCTGAAACGCGGATATTTATCAAAATGTCCGACAGAAAATTCAAAATCATCGAAGGAAGTATGAAATGAACTTGGCGTGGAAGCAAACGCAGTTTTCAATGCGCCCCATAATTCCGGTTCAGTTCCGTCGTAGCCGAGCGCCCACATTCCTGTTCCAGCAACATTCTTTACTTTTATGGAATCAAATTTTTTTCCCCAGCTTAAAGAATCATCATACCAGCACTGCCGCCACACGCCGCCGTTTACAAAATTGTAATAGCGCGTATTGTATTTGGCGCTCCAATATTGTCTGTTTGCAGGAATGGTATCTATGTAATTATTTTTTACAACGGTGTACGTGCGCGAAGAACTTGTGTAACCGCCGAGCGTATCGGCATTTTCCACCGTGCTTTTTACCGCCCACTCTCTTCCGTAATTCGGAAATCCGGCAATAAATTTTTCCTTCGGACATCCTTTTGTGTTTATGTACGTATCAATACTTCGCAGAACGTGCCACGCGGTAGTAATACTGGAAGCGCGAAGCGGAGAATTCGGTCCCGCCGTTGCGCTTCCCGACCACCAATAATCATACAGCATTGCAAAATAATAATCCGTTACTGGATTGAGCGTAGAAAAAAATGTCGCGTCAAAAATGTTAGACCAATCCACCGCCGGAAGTTCGATAACAAATTCATAGCCGCGCGCTTTCAGCGTATCGCCGAATTGTTTCATAAACGTACGGAAATCTGTTTTCACGGTTGACGACATACTTTCAAAATCTATATTTACGCCGTCTGCGCCGCGCAATGCTAACTGCGTTAATGTATTTTGAATCAGCGCGTTTTTATTTGCCGTACTGCTTAATAATGTTGCGTGATTGGAAAATAATGTTAAACAAAGATGAACTTTGAGCCCGTACTGTTTTGCAAGCGTAACAACATTTGCCGTTGCCCAATTATTTGTTGTAGAAAATCCGCCGGTAGATGCGTTAATATCCGCGCTGAAATAGGCAAGATGCGTAAGCATGCTGAAATAATAATTGCTTTCCGAGCCGTTCTGCCAATACGGATGAAAACCGTACACAACTTTATTCATTATCTGAGGTTTCATTAAATCTGCGCGTTTAGAAAGAAGCGGCGGGACAATATTTTTTCCAATCTCTTGCGGATTGTTTTTGTAAAATTCCCAATCGCGCTGATGGCTGGATTTAAAATTTTCTTGAGAAAAGAGAAATGAAACGGAGAAAAGAAAGAGTAAAAAATATTTCATGCAGTTGTATAATTATTGGATAAGAGGTAAATGAAATTTTTAAAGATGATTCTTAAGAAAACGCTGCCGAACAATTTTCTTACATTTGGTGCAAACAACGGCAGCACATACCGCGCTTAAATTCTAATTTTATTTTCGTTCCGCACAATATCAATCACATCGGAAATATCATTCACTTCATAATCCGCGTCTGATTCAAACGTGCCGAACACATCGCCGTATCGCGCAAAAACGGTTTTCATTCCCACTTTTGCCGCGCCGACAACATCGCGCTCCGCCCA
>CAYXEE010000462.1:0-1985 GCA_964463935.1 uncultured Chitinophagaceae bacterium
GATGATTGGTATTCCGCGTGCTCGTGAAAATGTTTCATACATTTCAAGAAGCCGTTTCCACATTTTTTTTTCTTTTTCAGTTGAACCATCGTTTTTGCCGGCGGTGATTAACCCTTCTTTTGAAATATGCTGAAGCGGAAAAACAGCGCGCTGGTGTCCGTAGCCCATATCGGCAGAAACAACCCAAGCTTTTGAATTTGTTACAGATTTTTTTCTCATAGATTTGTTTTCAGATACAAAAGGATAGAGTAATGTGAAAGATGAGAAGTAAAATGTTAAAATTTCTTCATATTGAAATTTGCTTTATATTGGTAATGATTGCGCTGGTATAAAGTAGAGATGTCGGACATCTTGTAGATTTTTTTTAAGGAACAACTGTATAAAGAGAAAATAAACCTTATACACATGGCAAAAGAAGAATATCCAACAACAACAGGCGTGCGATTTTTACGCGAAAAAGGGATAGCATTTATTCCGCGATTGTATGCTTACGAGGAACATGGCGGAACTTCCCGCTCCGCACAAGAACTTGGCGTTGATGAACATATTGTTGTAAAAACATTAGTAATGGAAAACGACGCGAATTACCAATTTTTAGTGTTAATGCACGGCGATAAAGAAGTTTCTGCAAAACAATTAGCGCGCATTATTGGAGTAAAACAAGTTGCGCCTGCAAACGAAGTTAATGCGCATCGTGCAACCGGATATCAATTCGGCGGAACAAGTCCGTTTGGAACACGGCAGAAACTGCAAGTGTACGCAGAAAAAACAATTTTCGATCTTCCGAAAATTCTGATCAATGGAGGAAAACGCGGATTTCTTGTTGAGATTGATCCGGCGGATTTGAAAAAATCACTACAAGTTGTTGAAGTTAATGTTGCAATTTAGAAAGCGTAATTTTTCTCACCATTCGCAATACAGATTCTTCGGTGGTAAAATTTTCAATATCATTTAAGGGAATCCACGCAAGGTCTTTTGATTCGGAAGAAATTGTGAGGGGCTGTGAGGAATCTGTTTCAAAAAGAAAACGAATATCATAATGAAAGTGCGTCGGTTCATTTTTTCGCGCAGGAATTTCGTGAACATCAACATCAAAAATATTTTCTGAAATCGGAACAATATTTTTCAATCCCGATTCTTCTTCCGCTTCGCGCAGTGCAACGTTTAACGTATTAAAATCGCCGTCCGAATGTCCGCCAAGCTGGAGCCATTTGTTTAATTTGTGATGATGCGTAAGAAGCGTATGCGTCCGCTGTTTATTGACAATAAATGCAGAGCCGGTAATATGTCCAACGAGAAGCGTCCTTTCAAAACAATCCGAATTTTGATGCACAAATGAAATTATTTTTTCACGCATTTCATTTTCATACGCATCTGCCGGTGAATAATTTTTTAATTTCTCTAAAAGATAATTTCTGTGCATTTGACTATTCTTGATAAATAGAAAAAAGATTGTAAATACTCAGTGTAGCAGAAATCGTATGAATCGCTCCGTTTATTTTGTAGAAGTGTGAAAAATATTCCGATTGAAGCGAATACTTGCTGTACTGTTCAAATTTCTGATCGTATGAATATGCAACGCTCACTGTTAAAAATGAAAATGCGGGGATTTTAATTTGTGCGTACATTCCAAATGCAAAAGGATTTTCCAGTATTCCTTTATTGTACGATGATACAACTTGCGATGGTAATTGCATCTGTTCGGGATAATAGACTAATGTTGTTGTTGAATATTGCGAACTTCCCCAATGCCAAATCGGCGTTAGATGGAGAGAAACATTTTTTCCATCGGGATTTTGAGCAAACAGTGAAGCCGCAAAGATTGTAAAGAAAAAGAAATATTTTGTTTTCATGATATTCTCAGAATTTATTTATTAACCACGTTAATTGGTGTTCCAGTTAAAAATGCTTGAACATTTTCTGCTACGGTTTTCATCAACCGCTGACGTGCCGCAAATGTTCCCCACGCTATATGCGGCGTGATG
>CAYXEE010000463.1:0-1983 GCA_964463935.1 uncultured Chitinophagaceae bacterium
CCTTAATTTTTTGTGCCGAGTCGAAGCATTTTCTTATTTTGCGTAACTTCAGTTAATTACTGAAATATTTCTTTGCATCTTCGCGGCACTGCGTGATTTTTAATTTTATTTGGAATTTTTCAATGCTTGTTCAATATCTGCAATAATATCATCAACGTGTTCAAGTCCGGCGGATATGCGAATCAATCCGGGAACAATTGCAACTTTAGCGCGCTCTTCATCCGTTAGTTTGGAATGTGTTGTTGATGCAGGATGTGTTACGGTTGTCCGCGCATCGCCAAGATTTGCGGTGCTGGAAAGCATTTGAATTGCATCAATAAATCGTTTCGCGCGTTCATAACCCCCTTTTACAACAAATGTTACTACTCCGCCTCCCTGCTTCATCTGTTTCTTTGCAAGTTCATATTGCGGATGCGACGGAAGAAACGGATATTTTACCGATTCAATTTCAGAATTCTGTTCTAAATATTTTGCCAACGAAAGCGCGTTTGCACAGTGACGATCCATTCGCACGGCAAGAGTTTCCAAACTTTTTGAAAGTATCCACGCATTAAACGGCGACATTGCCGGACCAGTATGGCGCGCAAAGAAGCGAACTTCCTTTATCAAATCTTTTTTTCCCGCAATTACTCCGCCGAGAACTCTTCCCTGCCCGTCAATAAATTTTGTTGCAGAATGAATGACAATATCTGCGCCGAAATCAATCGGCGTTTGCAAATACGGAGTTGCAAAACAATTATCCACGCTTAGCAGCAGATTGTGTTTCCGTTTTAAATTTCCGAGCCATTCAAGATCAATCAATTCCAATCCGGGATTTGACGGCGTTTCGATAAAAATCAGTTTTGTATTTTTTTGAATTGAGCTTTCCCATGTTTCAGGATTTGACGCATCAACGTACGTATGTGTGATTCCCCACTTCGGCAAAACTCTGGTTAACAATTGATGCGACGAACCAAAGAGCGAGCGGCACGCCAGCACGTGATCTCCCGATTGTAAAAACGCTCCAAATCCCACAAAGATTGCTGCCATTCCTGTAGCAAATGCAAAACCGTCTTCCGCGTGTTCCATCTTCACAATTTTTTCAATGAATTCCGAAATGTTAGGATTAGAAAATCGGGAATAAATATTCCCTTCGATTTCATCGGCAAATAATGCGCGCCCTTGCTCCGCAGAATCGAATACAAAACTTGATGTAAGATAAAGCGGCACAGAGTGTTCGCGGTTCGGCGTTCGCTCGCTTTGCGTTCGCACGGATTCGGTTTCAAAATGTTTCATTAGGTTTTCCTAAAATAAAAAAGTCTTTCATAGCGAAAGACTTTTTGAATAGAACAAAATTCTGCAATGTCTTTCATGGAAGATGGAAAAACATTAGACAGCAGAAAGAGTTAATATTTTTGATTAATTTCATTGATTGTAATATAAGAAAAAGCCTTTGAGTCGCAAGTTTTTTATTTAAGACTCATCGCGCTTTGTTGCTCTTGTAGTAATGGTGGAATATTTTAGCATTATTTTCCAACAATACTCCATTCATAAATTTTTATTTTGCCTTATTGGAATTGGCGAATTTTCATGTTGTGAAATCCACAGAAGCAAATATCCTAAAAATATATTGCGCAGTACGCTCCACCACGACAGCTCGCTTGAAAAATAATTTCCAAAACACCCGCATTCAACTACATTATTTTGCAGAAGATTAACAATAATACCAATTGTAAAAAGACCAAGCAGTGAAAACAACAACAATGAAAATTGTTTAGGATAAATATTCAAACCTAATAAAACTCCTGCGATGAGTTCTGCCAAAACAATTACAATTGAAAAGGGAAGAATTAAGACTGATGGAAGCAGATGAAATGCTTCAACATTAAGAACAAATTGCGGAAAAGAAAAAATTTTTAGCAAAGCCGTTGCACTAAAGAAAATTGCTACAATAATACGAAAAACATTTTTTGCCACTGTATATCATTTCCCCATCATTTGTTG
>CAYXEE010000464.1:0-1978 GCA_964463935.1 uncultured Chitinophagaceae bacterium
GCCTTCCTTTTGCATCGGCTTCGCGCACTTTTCGCGTAAGCATTACTTCTTCGCCGACAAGAGCATTGATGAGCGTAGATTTTCCGACTCCTGAAGAACCGATAAAACAAACCGTTGTTTCGGAAGGAATGAATTTTTGAATTTCGTCAATTCGCTCGCGCCGTTTAGCGCTGTACGAAATGACGCATAATTCCGATGCTACATTTTTTGCTTCGGAAGTTCGCATCTCAACATCATATTGCGAAAGCAAATCGGATTTTGAAAGAAGAATTATTGGAAGCGCTCCGCTTTCTTTTACCGCTACAATATAGCGTTCCAGCCGGCGAAGATTAAAATTTTCATCTAATGATTGAATGATAAAAACAATATCAATATTCGATGCAATAATTTGTTCTTCAAATGTTTGACCGGAAGTTTTGCGCGTTAGTTTTGTGCGGCGAGGAAGAATTCCGTGAATAATAGCGGGAGAGAATTCGTCAAAAATCTGTACTGCAACATAATCTCCGACCGCGGGAAAATCTGCGCGGGTTTCAGCGTTAAACTGCATATGTCCGGTAATTTCTGCTTTGTATTCTTTCCCTTCAAAAAGAATCGTGTACATTTCGCGATGCTCGGACATAATACGCGCGATGGAAAATTCTTTTGAAAGAAATTCATCTTTAAACTGTGCGAATTGCTGTGCGAATGAATTGCTCATTCTATTATAGCAGTTGCTTCAATTTCTATCATATATTCAGGTTCAATCAATTTGCTTATCTCAATCATTGATGTGCACGGTTTTATTATTTGAAAAATTTCGCTGTGAGCGCGGCCGTATTCTTTCCATTGTGAAATATCGGTAACGAACATTCTTGTGCGGACAACATCATTCATTGTTGCGCCGGCTTGCGCTAACACTTTTTCTATCTTTTGCAAAATAAATTTTGTCTGCGCGTACGGATCGCCAATTCCAACTACGTTTCCATTTTCATCTGCTGCAACGGTGCCGGTGATTTCTATTGTGCTGCCGATTCTCACTGCGCGGGAATATCCAACAATTTCTTCCCACGGCGCGCCGGATGAATAATTTGTTCGTGGCATAAAAATGTTTTGTGTTTAATTTAGCAGCACGGACTTCCGTCCGCGCCTACGATAATACTTATTTCCCGAATAACAAAATTCGCTCTACTAATTTTGGAACAGTTTCATCTACAACAACGTGTTCGCGTACTTCAGCGGGAATGAATCCCGATGCAACGCCGCGATCTAAAAAATTTATTATTCCTTCGTAGAAACCTTCAATGTTCAGAAGTCCGCACGGCTTTGCGCTTACGCCAAGATGCGTGAATGCGAGGACTTCAAATAATTCGTCCATTGTGCCTACTCCGCCGGGGAGACAGATGAACGCATCGGAAATCTCGAGTAATTTTGTTTTACGCGTTTGCATAGAATCTACAACATGCAATTCGGTTAAAGTTTTGTGTGCAAGTTCCCGATTTGCTATGAGCGTAGGAATTACGCCGATGACTTTTCCATTGTATTGTAAAGCCGCATTTGCTACTTCACCCATAATTCCGTTGGTAGCTCCCCCATACACAAGCGAAATATTTTTTAATGCAAAAAGTTTTCCAAGTTCTCGCGCGGCATCTATAAATGCCGGATTATTTCCGTTTTTAGAACCGCAAAAGATGCAGATTGATTTCATTAGCATTCGATTTTTAAGCTGGAACAAATATAAATTTTTTTAGTTTTACATATCAATATAGCAGAAAAATAGGATAGTTTGAACCAATGTTTTTTATAGGTAGTGTCTTAGTTTGAAATTTAATCATATTACATACGTCATTCCCGCTTGTTTTTAGCGGGAATCCTCGTCTGCCAACTATAAAAATAATATGGTGGGCAGGTATATTATGGATGCCCGACTAAAGCCTGTCCGACTCAGTCGTTCAGGCGGGCATTTTCCGAAGGAATCTCCCAAAGGGATCCCTTCGGGACC
>CAYXEE010000465.1:0-1977 GCA_964463935.1 uncultured Chitinophagaceae bacterium
CCCGCTTTTCTTCCAAACTCGTACAAATTATTTAGATGCGTAATGAATGCAATATCAAACGGCTTATCGCCGGCAGGCGCATTTTGATCTGTTCCATACCACCAGAACCAATCAGAACCTTCCGCCGCATACATTGCTTCCCAGGTTTTATAGGCGTACCATTTTTTTGTTCCTGCTTTCGGCTCCTCTTTTTTTGGATTCGGAGCTTTCACGCCGGATTCTGCAAGGTCGTTACGCGCAATAAGTAAATATTCCCACGCCTTGTTCTCTTCTTCCTCGCCAATCCACGTATCATAATTTGCGTTAATCCACGAACCGGGAAAAAGCCAATCCAATTTTCTCATTGCTTCTATCGGATGAGCGTCAATTCCGCGATTCGGATTTCCGTGAATATATTCGGACATTGTAACCGTAACGACTTGCTTAGTTTTGTACAGTTTTGTCAATTTTCGATATAATGCATGGAGAAATTCTTTTCCGTCGTTATCTTTGCGGTACCACTCCCACGCATTTTCGCCGTCAAGAATTACCGTCAACAAACGATCCGGCTCTCCTTCTTTCGGCGCGTAGTGTAAAATGCTTTTCACAAAATCATCCGCCGCCTCTTCGCCGACAAAATTTTGATATGTAAATCCAATTTTATCGGAAAGTTCCGTTTCACGAAATACCACGGCAACATCGTGAGAGTCAACTTCATACGGAAAATATTTCGGCTGATTATTCGGTTTTGAACGGACAAGAATTTTTTCATCCGTTGCAATCCATTGAATTCCATTTGCTTTAAATATTGGAACAACTTCGTGCGCAACAGATCCTTCGCCGGGCCACATTCCCAGCGGCGGCTGTCCGAATGTTTTTGTGTAATACTGCACCGCCATTGCAATCTGCGCATTTGCATCATCCGGGAAAGAATATTTTGACGGCAGCGGATCGTGCGGTTGACAAATTTTTGTCAAGTCCGAATTAAAGATTAACGGAAGTATTGGATGATAAAATGGCGTTGTTGCAACTTCAATTTGTCCTTGAAATTTTTTGTGGTTATACATCAATTTTTTGTGGATAGGAATAACATTCGCGCAGATCTTATATGTCTCTGCAACAATGCGGTTGCAATCATCTTCTGTTATTTCTTTCGTAAGATGATACGTCCCGTCTGCATGTTTTACCACAATATCCGTAACATCAACAACTGAACCATCCGGAAGCCACGCTTTCTTTTCTAAAAAATCGGGATCGAAATGCGCAAGATAGAACCAGAATTTTATTTCACGCAATTCTTGTTCCGTAAATTTTCCCTTTTTAGAATGCTTCGCTTTTAAAGCGGCATACGCGGGAAACCTTGTTATTTGAACTTCGCTTATTCCGAATGCGTTCCACGATTTGTATAGAAGAAAATCTAAATCTTTTTCATTAAAATTTTTCGTTGGTTTTAATGCAAGATCAATCCACGGATCTGTTTTCCCTTCCCAAGCGGCAAAATATTTTTTTACATCAACGCGGTTCTTCTTTATATCCACAAACGGTTTTAAACGCTCAACGTAATATTTCTCCAACTGGAATAACATTGACGACGTTAGATTTACGTTGTAATGAACATCAGGATATTTTTCAAGGATCGCCGCCATATCATAATAATCTTTTGTTGCGTGCGTTCGAACCCACGGTCCTTGCAGCTGGTCGCTTCCCGGATCGAGATACAGCGGCTGATGCTGATGCCAAATAATATTGAGATAAAGAGTTCCGCCTGATTTTGGATAATTGTCTTTCATATCATTTTGTGAAGCAGATGCTTCCCCGTTAATATTTTTTTGCTGAGATACGGCTACAACCGCCGATAACACGATGAATGTAAGAAGTTTTTTCATATCATCATAGATTGAATGTTGGTTTGTTTATACACTTTTTGCCACAGATTCACAGATTTATTTACAATAGTGCCAAATGGCACTTGTTAATTTTTACGTTTTTTTGTAGGGT
>CAYXEE010000466.1:0-1968 GCA_964463935.1 uncultured Chitinophagaceae bacterium
CGTCCACGCCAAGCCGGTAACAGAACCGACTTGCGGCATTTTATCCGCTTCTTTCGATCTGTATTTCGGAACGCCGAGATACACTTCAATTTTTTTTGCATCAACAAGCAGCGTTTCCGATTTTTTCTTTTTCGATTTTCCATTCTTCTGCCGCTCTGTAACAATTTCTTTCGCCGCTTTTCTACACACCGATGCAATTTCGCGTTCAAGATTTCGCACGCCGCTTTCGCGCGTATATTCAGAAATTATTTTCATCGCCGCTTCATCGCCAATGTTTAAATCAGAATCTTTTAAGCCGTGTTCTTTCAATTGGCGCGGAATTATATGACGTTTGGCAATTTCTTTCTTTTCAAAATCAAGATAGCTGGAAAGTTCAATCACTTCCATTCTATCCAGAAGCGGCATGGGAATTTGATACCGCACATTTGCCGTTGTAATAAACATCACTTTGGAAAGATCGTAATCAACTTCAAGATAATGATCGTTGAATGCCGTATTTTGCTGCGGATCGAGAACTTCTAACAGCGCGCTTGCCGGATCGCCGCGAAAATCCATACTCATCTTATCAATTTCATCCATTAAAATTAACGGATTAACTACGGCGGCGCGTTTCATTGATTGAATTATTTTTCCCGGCATTGAGCCGATGTATGTACGGCGATGTCCGCGAATTTCCGCTTCATCACGAACGCCGCCGAGCGACATACGGACAAATTTTCTTCCAAGCGCGCGTGCAATAGATTTTGCAAGAGAAGTTTTTCCCGTTCCCGGAGGACCAACAAGACAAAGGATTTGTCCCTTCATCTCTTTGTTAAGATTAAGAACAGCAATATGTTCAAGAATTCTATCTTTTGGTTTATCAAGTCCGTAATGATCTTCATCAAGAATTTGTTGAACATGTTCAATATCAAGATCATCTTTTGTGCTTTTTTTCCACGGAAGAGAAACAAGCCATTCAATATAATTGCGCGTAACGCCGTAATCGGGAGACATTGAAGGAGTTTTCTTTAATTTAGAAAATTCTTCCATCGCTTTTTTGTACACCTCTTCCGGCATTCCGGATTTTTCGATGTCGTCTTTTAATTTTCCAAGTTCCGGCGTTGCTTCATCGTCGCCAAGTTCATCCTGCAAAATTTTTATTTGTTCTTGAATGAAATATTTTCTCTGCGATTTCTGAATATTATCGTGAACTTTTGTATCAATTTCGCGCTCAATTTTTAAAATGCTTATTTCCTGTGTTAGCACGCGGATGATTTCTGTGTATTGTTCGCGAAGAGAAACTATTTTTAAAATTTTCTGTTTTACTTCCACTGTTTGCAGAATGTTTGCAGCGATATAATAGAGTTTCCGCTGTACATCTTTTATATTATCAAACGCGGCGAGAACTTCCGGAGGAATGTTTCTGTTCGCGCGGACATATTCTGCAAAAAGAGAAGATGCGTGCCGGACAACAGCATCCATTTCCGTTGTCCGCTCTGCAAATTGTGTTAATACTTCAACATCTGCTAAAAGAAATTTATCGCCGCCGATAAATTTTGAAATTTTTCCCTGCACCGCGCCATCCACAAGAATTTTCATTAAATTGTTCGGCAGTTTTAGAATCTGCACAATCTTTGCAATAGTTCCTTCAACGTAAATATCATTTTCTCCCGGCTCTTCAATAGACGGATCTTTCTGTGCAACAAGAAAAATAAATTTGCTGTTATCTAATGCGTGATTTGCGGCTCGCAACGATGATTCGCGCCCGACAAGTACGGGAAAAATCATATATGGAAAAATTACTACATCTCGCAGCGGAAGAACCGGCAACGTTTTAGGAATATTGTCTATTGTTTCAAGTTGCATTTCTGAATTTTCAATTACTTCTTTTGCCATCGTTAACCTTTTTAGAATCAATACCGCAATCAATAATATTATTAACTGAAGTTACGCAAAACAAGAAAAACGTCATGCCCGAATGCCCGCCTG
>CAYXEE010000467.1:0-1964 GCA_964463935.1 uncultured Chitinophagaceae bacterium
AAACGGGACGGACTTTCGTTTGTCCCTACTTTTTTTTCTTTGCTACTTTGCGGCTTGGCGTGAGAAGCTTTTACAAACATTTCGTCCCTAACGGGACTGTAACGCAACTATCTCAATAGGAAGAGCTGGTCGTGCGGGCAAATTGTTGCGTAAGAAGCTTTGTAAGATGGAAATAAACAAACGGGACGAACTTTCGTTCGTCCCTACAATTTTTTCTTTGCTACTTTGCGTGAGAAGTTTTTATTTTATCAGCGTCATTTTTATCATTTGAGATTTATTGGCGCTTACAAGCCGCGCAAAATAGATTCCGCTCGGCATCGCTGAGCCGTTGAATTCAGCCGAATAATATCCTGCATTTTGCATCTCGTTAACAATTGTTGTTACTTCTCTGCCCAGCGCGTCAAATACTTTCAATGTAACATAACTGTTCTCCGGCAACTGATAACGGATCACTGTAGCCGGATTGAACGGATTCGGATAATTTTGGCGCAGTGCAAATTCCGCCGGCAGCATTTGATTCTCTTTTACATCTGTTGGAATATCAACGCTCGGCAGACTTTCGTTTCCTGAAAAATCTACGGCAGTAACTCTGTAATAATATGTTGTGGTCGTAGAGCGTAGTTCCGTAAACGCCGGATCTACTGTTTGAGCTATCGGCGTCATTCCTGCAATGGAAAAATCTTTTACCGCAGACTTGTAAACATTAAAGTATCGAAAATCTTCGTCGGTAGATTTATTCCACTTTAGAACAAGATTATCGGCTGCTATTGAAATTGTAAACCCGCTCGGAACATTCGGCGCAAGATTATCCACAGAATATCCGCTGTCCACATCGGATGTAACGACAAAAATATTCAAAATATAATGCGCTGTAACTTTAAATCTGCTGTAAAACATTCCGCTGACTTTTGTTGAATCAAACAATGTCGGCGCAATTGCAGTATAAACAGAATCGTGGCGCGCAGGAACTTCGCCTGCAAAGGTCCAACCTTGCTGTTCTCTTCTCCACAAAGAGTATTTTTCAACTACTAACGGCAGATCACCGTTAAAACTGGGAGACAATTCTTTGTAAAACCAACGGACGAAAACTTTCTTTCCTTGATCGTTCGGAACATCCCAAATCCTTAAAATCTTCGGCGGATCCGGAAGCGGCGGCATTCCAATTTGGAAATCCGCATTGATATTATCGTGCGTTTCTGTTCCGGCGACATTTATCGGATCGCCGGGAGGATTCGATTTACCATCATAGTATATTGTATTGTTCTGATATGTAAAGGAAACATAATACGTTCCCGGACTCATCGTAAAATCAAATTCGCCGTTATCATCTGTATGATGCGACATCAGCGGGTGATTTTGCGCATTGAATATAGTTACATGCGCGCGAACCCCAATTCCCCAATTTGTAACTCGTCCGGTTATCAACGAACCTTTTATCAATGTCCCCGAAATATTTTTTATTGTATCTTGACTGCCAACGAATATGGTATCGTATGCGTTGTTTGGATTCCATTGCTTGCCGTTCCACCATTGCCCAAAATATCCTCGCGCATTAAAATTGGCAAAATATTTTCCCGGGGGAAGCAGGGCAAAATATTTTCCTTCTTCATTTGTGTCTTCATGAAAACTGTTTTCCCAGTTGGTTGGCGTTAGTGCGTTAATGAATTGAACATATGCATAGGGAATTGGGTTTATTCCGTCTGTAATTTTTCCGGTAATTATCGTTCCCTTCACAAATTGGAAATTTAGTCCTGTATTTGCTGCGGCAAGAATAAAATTCAATTTTGGTGGAAGTATCAAATAATTTCCAAATTTTCTGTTGAATTCTTTTTCCGCCTGAACTCTCCATAGCGCTCCGAATTGCGGAACGCCGCCGACTCCGATAGAATAATTTCCGTTTGCATCGGTTAGTCCGTGCCAGAAGTACATTCCTTCATCATTTTCCGGGCTGGCGGAAATAATAA
>CAYXEE010000468.1:0-1956 GCA_964463935.1 uncultured Chitinophagaceae bacterium
CGACATCGCGATTTACACGAGTTGGCTTTATCTGCCGTGGGTTATCAAACCGCTGTGGAGTCCGTTCGTAGATATGTTCAAGACAAAACGATTTTGGATTGTTACATTGCAGTTGGTTATTGGCGCGGCGTTGGCGGCGGTTGCATTTACAATTCCGATGCCGAACTTTTTTCAAATTACGCTGGCAGCTTTTTGGCTTATGGCATTCAGTTCTGCTACTCACGATATTGCGGCGGACGGTTTTTATATGCTGGCATTAGAACAGCATCAGCAGGCGGCGTTTGTCGGCGTGCGCAGTACTTTTTATCGAATTGCAATGATTACCGGGCAAGGCGCGTTAGTTGTACTTGCCGGATATTTGGAAAATTCAACAGGAAGTATTGCAACCGCTTGGTCAATTACGTTTTTTGTATTAACCGGAATTTTTATTGCGCTGTTTATTTATCATAAATTTGTGCTTCCGTATCCCGTGAGCGACAGAGCAACGCTTGCAAATTCATCTCCAAGCGATATTTTAAAAGAATTTTTAAATACATTTGCAACGTTCTTTAAAAGAAAAGAGATTGGCGTCGTTCTCGCATTTCTTTTGCTGTATCGTTTTGCAGAATCGCAATTAGTTAAACTTGTAATGCCGTTTCTTCTCGATCCGCGAACAAACGGCGGACTTGCTTTAACAACGCAGGAAGTTGGAATTGTGTACGGCACAATCGGCGTAATTTCTCTTACGCTCGGCGGTTTGCTTGGCGGCTATGTTATTTCAAAACAAGGATTGAAATATTGGCTTTGGAAAATGGTTCTGATTATTAATTTACCGAACTTAATGTTTGTGTATCTTTCACAAGTTCAGCCGGAGAATTTCTATCTTATCAGCGCCGCTGTAGCAATTGAGCAATTCGGTTATGGATTCGGGTTTACTGCGTATATGCTCTATATGATTATGATTTCGGAAGGGGAACATAAAACGGCGCATTACGCAATCTGCACCGGATTTATGGCGCTTGGAATGATGCTTCCCGGAATGGTTAGCGGCTGGCTTGAAGATCAAATTGGTTATCAGAACTTTTTCTTGTGGGTTATGGTTTCAACAATTCCCGGATTTGTCGTTGCAGCGTTAGTAAAAATTCCTGAAGAATTTGGAAAGAAAAAATGAAAAAACAATTTTTTATCGGAATGGACGGCGGCGGAACAAAAACGCACGCCGTAATTGCAGCCGCTAACGGAGAAATTCTGGCGGAACATTTCAGCGGTCCGTCAAATTTCCAAATTATCGGCGTTGAAAAAGCGGCTGAAACAATTTTCTCTCTCATTGAAATGTGCTGCAACTCTGTTGGGTGCAAAGCGAATCAAATTATCGCCGTTTCTTGCGGACTAACAGGAGCGGGAAGATCCGCCGACCAGAAGCGAATGGCGCTGGGATTAAAAAAATATGCGCAATCAAAAAATGTTCGTCTGAAAAAAATTATTATTGAAAGCGATGCGCGCATTGCATTAGAAGGCGCATTTAACGGCGAAGCAGGAATAATTCTCATCGCCGGAACGGGTTCAATTGCATTCGGCAAAGATACAAAAGGGAATATTCATCGAGTCGGCGGATGGGGAAGAATTCTCGGCGACGAAGGGAGCGGCTATTTCATCGGCAGACTCGGACTAAACGCTGTTACACGCGAATTAGACGGACGCGGAGAAAAAACAACATTAACAAAACTTGCCGCGCAGAAATTTGGATTAAACGATCAGACTTCTATTATTACCGAAGTCTATAAAAACAATTTCGATGTCGCTTCCATTGCTCCGTTAGTATTAGAAGCGGCGCAAAAAAAAGACCGCATTTGCATTGAAATTGTTGAATTAGCCGTGTTGGAACTTGTTTCACATATTCGAATTGGCGCAAAAAAAATTGAACCGAATAAAAAATCTGCCGTAAAAAATAAAATTTATGTTTCATTTATCGGCGGA
>CAYXEE010000469.1:0-1955 GCA_964463935.1 uncultured Chitinophagaceae bacterium
GTAAAGAAAGAGGGTTCTTTCATTACACTTGCCTACGGTTGTTGTGCGGATTTTTTATTTTAAAGCATACGGAGAGAGTATGGATCTTTCACTGATAGTAATAATTGATGTTGTTTTAGCCATTCTCGCTTTTACAGGCGGATGGATTCTTAGCAGTAAAGTAGGAAAAAACAAAATTTCAAGCGCGGAAGAACGCTCAAAAAAGATTTTAGCCGACGCCGAACGCGATGCTGCCGCATTGCAAAAAGAAAAACTTCTTGAAGTAAAAGACGAGTGGTACCGTAAAAAACATGAATTTGAAAATGAAGCAAACCAGAAAAGAAACAAACTTCAAGCGTATGAAAAGCAACTTAACGGCAGAGAAGAAAATATTGACCGCAAAGTTGAACTTCTAACTAAAAAGGAAAAAGAAATTCAACAGTTACAGCGCAAAAACGAGGAAATTGCAAAGCAATTGGAGCAAAAACAAAAAGAGATAGATTCAATGCTTGTTGAAGAGAACGTCCGTCTCGAACGCGCGTCCGGAATGTCGCGCGATGAAGCGCGCCGCCTGCTCCTTGAAAATCTTACCGATGCCGTTAAAACTGAAGCAGCTTCAACCTTAAAAGATATTCGCGATAGAGCAAAAGAGGATGCAAAAAAAGAAGCACAAAAGATTATCGTTCAAGCAATACAACGTTCCGCGGCAGACCATGCTGTAGAGACTACAGTGAGCGTTCTTCAAATTCAAAGCGACGAAATGAAGGGAAGAATTATCGGGCGAGAAGGAAGAAATATTCGCGCCTTTGAAGCCGCTACAGGCGTAGATGTTATTGTAGATGATACGCCGGAAGCTGTTATTTTATCAGGATTTGATGCGTTTCGTCGAGAAGTTGCACGAATATCGTTGGAACGATTAATTGCGGATGGAAGAATTCATCCTGCAAGAATTGAAGAAGTTGTCGAGAAAGTTAAACTAGAATTGGAAGAAGAAATTAAACGGGTCGGAGAAAATACTCTTATCGAAATTGGATTGCCGGGAGCGCACATTGAAGTAATAAAACACATAGGCAAGATGAAGTATCGCTCTAGTTATGGACAAAATCTTTTACAGCATAGTATTGAAGTTGCGTATCTTTGCGGAATAATGGCTTCCGAACTTGGATTAGATGTAAATCTTGCTAAGCGCGGCGGCTTATTGCACGACATAGGAAAAACTGTTGATCGCAGCGTTGAAGGACCGCATGCGCTTATTGGAATGGATTTAGTTAAAAAATTTAATGAACACGCTATTGTAGTAAATGCAGTCGGATCGCATCACGATGATATTCCGATGGAGCATGCTATTTCGTCTATTGTTCAAGCTGCAGATGCAATTAGCGGAGCGCGCCCGGGAGCAAGAAGGGAATCTGTTGAAGGATATGTGAAACGACTTGAGAAGTTAGAAGAACTTGCTAAATCGTTCAAAGGCGTTTCTGCTACGTATGCTATTCAAGCCGGACGCGAAGTTCGCGTTATTGTTGAACATGATAGAATTGACGATGCTATGGCAGACCAGCTTGCGCATGATATTGCAAGAAAAATTCAACAGGAAATGGAATATCCCGGTCAAATTAAAGTTGTAGTTATCCGCGAAGTTCGTTCCGTTTCGTATGCAAAATAAAGTGAAATGATTGTCATTGGCGTTACGGGAGGAATTGGGAGCGGTAAAACTACTGTTTGCAATTACTTTGCAGAAAAGGGAATTCCTGTTTTTAAAGCTGATGATATTGCAAAGAATATTGCAGAAAAAAATTCTATTGCAATTTCTAAAATTAAAAAAGAATTCGGCGGTGAAATATATTCTGTAGAAGGAAAATTAGACAAGCAAAAACTTGCTGGCATTGTATTCCACAATTCTAAAAAATTAGATTTACTCAATTCCATAATCCATCCTTTAGTTTTCAGCGAATTTGAAATATGGAAAAATTCCATTT
>CAYXEE010000470.1:0-1954 GCA_964463935.1 uncultured Chitinophagaceae bacterium
GACCTTACAAACTTAAGCGTGCCTCGCTCAGCATGACCATCTGCGTAACTTCAGCACTTAACAAAGTAAAGTCGTTATGCCCGCCATTTATATTTTATAGTTGGCAGGTAGGGATTCCCGCTTAAAACGAGCCTGTCCGCCGCACAACAGCGTGCTTTGGAAGGCGGGCGGGAATGACTATTGATTTTAAGGTTTTGCGTAACATGAATTAAGTAATTGTTTTCAACAAGCGTACTTTCGGAGAACGCACTATGCTTACATGTTTATTGGTTTCCAGCTCACGAACGATAGGCGGATTTGAATTTTTTTTAAACCTTCCCAACGGCGCGCTCTCTTCGCTTGCCGGCAATATTGACCGCACAGTTTGCGATGTTAAAATTTTAGATCTTGTCGCCGTACGGTTTACTGCGCGTCAATATTTCGCCGAATATCTTCAGAAAAACAATGTCGATGTTATTGGGTTCAGCGCAATGGTATTTCAATTTGACGAAATACTTGAGCTTGCAAAAATTGTTAAATCGCAAAATAAAAATATTATTACAATACTGGGCGGCTACTATGCTACTGTTTGTGTTGAAGAATTATTGGCATCTGAAAACATTCGCTATTTTGATTTTGTTATTTCGGGCGAAGGGGAAGCAGCTTTTAACCGCTTGATGCAAGAATTAAACGGCAGCCGAAATTTTGCTGCAATCCCGGGGCTTTCCTATGCTCGCAACGGAACAACAATTCATAATCCATGCGGAGAGTTGATTGACCTAAACACGATTCAACTTCCGAATCGTGATGCAAGAATTTTTCAGCATGGTTTTAAAATAATGGGATACCCTGCCGATGTTGTTGAAACTTCGCGCGGCTGCACCTATACCTGTAATTTTTGTTCCATTACACAAATGTACGGCAGAAGTTTCAGACGATATAACATTTCCCGCGTTATTAACGATATCCGCGATGCGAAGAAGCATGGCGCTAAAGCGATATTTTTTACGGATGATAATATTACGCTGAACACACATCATTTTGAAGAACTTGCCAATGCAATAATTGCAAATAACCTTAACGACTTAAAATATTTTATACAAGCGAGCGTAAAAGGATTTAATGACAATCGCGCGCTTGCGGCGTTGATTAAAAAAGCAGGATTTGAATGGGTGTTTTTAGGAATTGAAAGCAATTCCGATGAAGCTTTAACATTTTACAAAAAAGATAATCAGTTAAAAAGCAATCATACGGGCAATGCCATAAATCTTTTAAAAGAGCAGAATATATTTGTGTTTGGCGGGCTGGTTCTCGGCTCGCCGTTTGATACTAAAGAATCAATACAACATACGTACGAGTTTGTAAAACATTTGGATATTGATTATGCTATTTTTTCTGCGCTTACGCCTTTCCCGGGAACAAAATTACGGGAAGAACTGCTTGAAAAAAATTTAATTACAAATACAAATAATTATTCTGCGTATGATATGTATCGGACGAATATTAGGACGCTGACTCTCAATTCGTTTGAACTTTTTGAAGCAATAGATTCTTTAACGCAAAAATATTTTGTTGACTCTGGCGCGTTTCTTAAAATTTTAAAACGATATCCTCAATTTCTCATCCACACCGCTTTTAATTTTGTTTTTCACCATCCTGATATGGTATTTCACCATTTAACTCAAGGACGCTTTCTGAATAAAAGCCGCGAGCAAAAATATAAGAAAGCAATTTTACACGAGATGTAGAATGTGAACCGTAAGATGGAGTCCATCTATTTGAAAGATTATTCTTAGACTTGTCAGGTTTTTAAAACCTGACAAGTCTTGTGTTAATAATTTATAGCAAAAGGACGGACTTTCGTTCGTTCCTACATTTTTTTCTCTGCGGCTTTGCGGCTCTGCGTGAAAAGCTTTTACAAACAGGTCGTCCCGATGGGACTTTGTGTTCTTTGTGCGAGTTTTGTTACAAATAG
>CAYXEE010000471.1:0-1952 GCA_964463935.1 uncultured Chitinophagaceae bacterium
ATTGTTCCATTACTCATTGTTTACTGATATCTGTTCTCTGATTACTGTTCTCTGTTTACTGATAACTGTTCACTGTACAAACGGTTCTTGCTGGCTTATACAATGCAGCGTTCCCAATCCCCACACAAGATCAACACAATCAATTCCAATCACGGCGCGGTCGGGAAATTGCGTTTGCAAAATATTCAGCGCTTTTAAATCGTTGGGATGATTGAATACGGGAACAATCACAAATCCGTTGCCGATAAGAAAATTTGCGTAGCTTGCCGGCAGACGCTGTCCGTCGTATTCCACAATTCCCGGCATCGGCAATTCAATAATATTGAACGGCTTGTTGTCTTGATCGGTTAGCGTGCGGAGAAGTTTTATATTTTCCTGCAGAATTTCATAATTCTCATCCTGCGAATCTTCTTCTACGCACGTAACAATTGTTGTGGGATTAACAAAACGCGCAAGATCGTCAATGTGTCCGTCCGTGTCGTCGCCGACAATGCCGTCGTTCAGCCAGAGAATTTTTTCCTGCCCGTAATATTCTATTAAATATGTTTCAATCTGTTCTTGATTGAGATGCGGATTGCGGTTCGGATTTAACAGACACGCTTTGGTTGTAAGCAGACATCCTTTTCCGTTTACATCAATCGCGCCCCCTTCCATTACAATTCCCGGATAAAAAAGCGGAACATTGTAATGCTCTGCAATTCTTGTCGGCACAACATCGTCCAAATCAAACGGCGGATATTTTCCGCCCCACGCATTATATCCCCAATCCACAATCGCAAGTTTTTGCTCTGCATTCGGATTTACAACAAACGCAGGACCGTGATCTCTGCACCACGCATCATTGGTCGGAATTTTATAAAGCGTAAATCGTTCTTCTGGAACTCCCGCAAGAAGCAGCCGCGATTTTACATCGTCAAACATCCCATCATCTTTTACGTTAATGTTTACGTGTTGAAACCGCGCAATTGTTTTCACAATATTTGTGTACGCATACGGAATCGGTTCAAACTTATCGGGCCACGATTCTAATTTATGCGCCCACGAAAGCCACGTTGCTTTTTGCTTTTCCCATTCCGCAGGAAAGCGGTATCCTAATTGTTTCGGAGTCATTTTTTCAGTTATCATTTAACAGTAATCAGTTATCAATTTTTTTATTAATTCTTGTGGTCTTTAAAATTGAAAATAAAATTTTGCACAATTCATCTGCATCACTATAGATGGAATCAAAATTTTTTTGTTCGAGATATTCAGTTTCTTTAAGCAAAGAAAGCCAATACTTTGTTTCAAGCGCCTCTTTATATGCAATAGAAAGTTTCGATGAAAAATCAGGTTTCGAAATCGCGCCATTGGCTTCGGTAATATTTGCACCAATTGATGTACCGCTTCGTAGAAGTTGTTTAGCAATAACAAACTCTTTTTTCTTTACGGTTAGAAATTTATACAGTTTTACGGTTCTAACTGCAAAAGCAAAAGATTTTTTGTAAAGATTGTTGTCTTCGGTAATCACACTGCTCACTGATAATTGTTAATTGATCACTGTTAACTGTTAACTGATAACTGTTAATCGATAAATCGCTTTGTAATATTTTCGTATGCGTCAATTCTTCTATCGCGCAGAAACGGCCAGTGCATTCTTGTCGAATCTGATTTTAAAAGATCAATCTCTACAACATTCACTTCTTCTTTATCGTGAGACGCTTTAAAAAGAATTTCGCCTTGATTTCCGCAGACAAATGAGCCGCCCCAAAATGTTTGATTTCCTTCGTGTCCCACGCGGTTCACGGAAACAATCGGAATTCCATTTGCCACCGCATGCGCGCGCTGAATCGTTTCCCACGCATCGTGCTGCTTTTTGTTAATTTTTTCTTCCTCGCCGTCTGCCCAGCCGATTGCCGTGGGATAAAATAAAATTTCTGCTCCCGTCAGCGCGGTCAATCGCGCCGCTTCGGGAT
>CAYXEE010000472.1:0-1950 GCA_964463935.1 uncultured Chitinophagaceae bacterium
GAACAAGAAAATTGCTCATAGCCGGAAGTTTCAATTCTTTTCCCGTTCCTGTGCCGTTTGTAGAAAGCGTAAATTCAAGAGTAAACCGCTCGTTTACAGCAACGCTGTTTTTATCAACCGCCGCTGTGAAACGAACATCTTGCGCAGTATTAATTTGTACAATTGCGCTATGAAATAGCAACATGAAAAAAAATAATCGCGCGTTTATCAATTGAAATGCCGTATGTAATTTTTTACTGCTCATTGTTATAGTATTTACCAATCTTTTTCTACGTTAAGACGAACAGGAGCTTTTTTCTGTACTTTCTTTTGCGTATTCTTTTCATCATTTTTTAACGCTTCAAGAATCCGCTCTGCTTCTTGTTTTGAAATTTTCTTTTCCTGCGCCTGCTGTTGCTGCTGTTGTTTTTGCTGTTCTTGCTGTTTTTGTTGCTGCTGCTGTTGATTCTGTTCCTGCTGTTTCTTGTCTTCTTTCTTCTGCTGATTTTTATTTTGCTGTTTTTTTTGCTGCTGTTGCTGCTGTAATTTCTTCATTGCATACGCAAGATTATATTTCGTATCGTCGTCGTTCGGATTCAATTTCAGCGAATTTTTATACGCGTTAATACTTTCTTGAAATTGGTTAGACGCAAAATATGAATTGCCGATATTATGATAAATATCTGCCTTTGTCTTTTTGTCGGTTGTTTTATCTAATGCAGAATGATATTCTTGAATTGCTTCATCAAATCTATTCTGCTTATATACTGAATTGCCTAAATTGAATTTCCCTTCCAAAAGTTCTTTTTCTTTTTCTAAGGATTTTTTGTATTCAACTTCCGCATCGGAATATTTTTTTTCTTGATAATAATCATTCCCTTTGCCGACCAATGAACGTACGGATTGAGCAGGCAAAACAGCCGAACAAAATAAGAACAACGCCATAAAAAAAACAATTTTCATAAACTCCTATCCTTCAATTCTTTAAATGGATTGTACCGCGCAATCCACATTGTTTTTTTGTCTGACAAAATAACTTCTATTAATAAAAACAAAATAGCCGTAAAAAGAAAATATTGAAATTTGTCGTCAAATTCCGTAAATGTTTTTGCTCCATATTCTCTTTTTTCCAGCGAATTAATCTCTTTATAAATTTCATCTAATTCATTCTGAGAGTTTGTTGCAAGGTAATATTTTCCATTACCAATTGATGCAATTTCCTGCAGCGTAGTTTCATCTAATTTCGTCAGCACAATATTGCTGGAACGGTCGCGCTTAAAGTCAACCTGTCTTCCTCCGTCGTACTGCGGTATCGGCGCGCCCGTCGGCGATCCCATTCCGATGGTATAAATTAACGCGCCTTTATTCGCGGCTTCTTTGGCTTGCTCAATCGCATCGCCTTCGGTATTTTCGCCGTCGGTAATTACAACAATAACTTTTGTAGAAGGTTCTTCAAAATTAAATGATTTCATTGCCTGAGAAATTGCGGAGCCGATAACTGTTCCCGGAGTTGGAACGGTTTCTGTATTTACAACATCAAGAAATAAACTTGCCGCGCTGTAATCTATTGTTAATGGAAACTGCGTAAAAGCATCGCCTGAAAAAACTATTAAGCCGATTCGATCTCCGCTTAATTTATTGATAAGATTTCGCAGTTCGTATTTTGCTTTTTCCAAGCGGTTCGGTTTAACATCTTCGGCAAGCATAGACCGAGAGACATCGAGCGCAATAAATATATCCACTCCTTCCTGCTTAACATCCTCCATTCGCGTTCCTACCTGAGGATTGGAAAGAGCCAGTGAAAGCATTGCTATTGCAAGAAAAATAAGCATTGACTTAAAAAATATTTTTCTATTGCTGTGTTCTTCGGCTAATCGCGCAAACATACCGTCGGATAAAAACCGGAGCCGCAGCATTTTTCTTTTTCTCCACATAAGAAAAAATAATAACGCAAGCAGCGGAACAAACGCC
>CAYXEE010000473.1:0-1938 GCA_964463935.1 uncultured Chitinophagaceae bacterium
TCATCGGCTGCTCGGCGAATTTAGGATAAATACACGAACTGCCGAGAAAGCATAATTTTTTTACGTTATGCAAATATGATTGATGAATTACATTATTTTGTATTTCTAAATTTGAAAAAATAAATTCAGCCGGATATGTGTTATTCGCAAAAATTCCTCCGACTTTTGCCGCTGCAAGAAAAACATATTCCGGTTTTTCTTTTTCAAAAAATTCTTTTACACTTTTTTGGTCGGTTAAATCTACTTCGCTGTGCGTTTTAAAGATTAGATTCTTATATCCTAATTTTTGCAGTTGACGTACTAATGCAGAACCGACGAGACCGCGATGCCCGGCAATATAGATTTTTGAATTCAAATCCATTATTTAATATCCCCGACTTTTTACTAACTCGCAATCCGCTTTTGCCATTAGGCGAGCAAGATCGACAAATTTTGTTTTTGCTTCCCATCCGAGTTTCTGTTTTGCTTTAGAAGCATCGCCGATAAGCAAGTCAACTTCAGTCGGACGATAATATTTTGGATCAACAGCTACAGCAATTTTTCCATTACTCTTAAATATTCCGACTTCCTTTTCGTTTTCGCCTTCCCACTTTAATTCCATTCCAAGTTCGTTAAATGCAGTATCAACAAATGTTCGAACTTCATGAGTTTCTCCGGTTGCCAAAACAAAGTCTTCGGGCGTATCTTGTTGAAGCATTCGCCACATTCCTTCTACATATTCCGGCGCATAGCCCCAATCACGCTTTGCATTTAAATTACCAAGCGTTAATTTTTCCTGCATTCCAAGTTTAATACGCGCAGCAGCAAGAGTAATTTTTCTTGTAACAAACGTTTCGCCTCGGCGCGGCGATTCGTGATTGAATAATATTCCGTTGCATGCAAAAATATTGTACGCTTCGCGGTAGTTCACAATAATCCAATATCCGTACATTTTTGCTACGCCATACGGGCTGCGGGGATAAAACGGCGTTGTTTCTTTTTGAGGAATTTCTTGAACTTTTCCATACAACTCGCTTGTAGATGCTTGGTAAAATTTTGTTTTAATTCCTGTTTCACGAATAGCATCTAAGAAACGTAATGTTCCAACAGCATCAACTTCAGCGGTATATTCCGGCACTTCAAAAGAAACTTTTACATGGCTTTGTGCTGCAAGATTGTAAATTTCTGTCGGTTGAATTTTTTCAAGAAGGCGGTTAATATTGCTTGTATCGGTTACATCGCCGTAATGCAAAAAAAATAGTTTACCGGAAAATTTTGGATCGTTGTAAATGTGATCAATTCTTCCTGTGTTAAACGAACTGCTTCTGCGAATAACACCGTGAACTGTATAACCTTTTTCTAACAACAATTCTGCAAGATACGAACCATCCTGTCCGGTAATTCCCGTAATAAGCGCAACGTTGGACATTTAATTCTCCTTATTTTTCCAATACTCTAATAAATCTATCAGCGTTTGTTGAAAAGCAATTGTTGGTTTCCATCCAACAGAATGAGTAATAGCGTTAGCATTTCCGGCAAGCAACTGAATATCATACCCGCGTAACCGTTTTGCCTCAACATTTAATTGAAACTTTATACCAGTAATAGTTTCAAATACTTTAATTATTTCCTCAATAGAAAAAATATTTCCTGAACATAAATTAAAGATAAAATTAGTTTTGTTATCAATTTGCGATAACATCCAATATCCGCGAACAATATCGCGAACATCGGTAAAATCTCTTCTTGCCAGCACATTTCCTACGCGAAGCACGGGTTGCAAATTATTTTTTTGAATTTCTACGATTTGCTTAGCAAGCGAAGAGCAAACAAAATTTGCGCGCTGACGCGGTCCAGTGTGATTAAACGGGCGGGCAATTACAATATTCAATCCTTCATAATTTTTATATGTCTGCGCAATATAATCCACGCTGGTTTTGCTTGCCGCATACGGATTAA
>CAYXEE010000474.1:0-1934 GCA_964463935.1 uncultured Chitinophagaceae bacterium
AACGTCCGATTGATGATGAGTGCGAATGTTATACGTGTAAAAATTTTTCTCGGGGCTACATTCGGCATTTATTTCAAGTGAAAGAAATTCTCGGACTGCAATTAGCTTCCGTACATAATTTAACATTTTATCTTTGGCTTGTAAGAGAAGCAAGAAAACAAATTCTCAATAATTCTTTTTCTTTTTGGAAGAAAGAGATTTTACAAAAATTTCAAAATCAAAATTCAATAATAAAAAACTAAAGGAGACACAATGCAATTTTTCTTAATGGCGCCGCCGCAGCAAGGGCAAGGGGGCGGAGAAATTTATTCAACAATTCTTATGTTCGCGCTCATCATAGCAATATTTTATTTTATGATTATTCGTCCGCAGAGCAAGCGGCAAAAAGAACGCGAAGCGCTGCTTTCTTCTGTTAAAAAAGGAGATAAAATAATTACTGCCGGCGGTTTACACGGCGAAGTTGTTAGTCTTGATGAAAAAACTGCGCTAATTGAAATTGCGGATAAAGTAAAAGTAAAATTAGAACGCAATTCAATTGCTGTTGTAAACAAACAAGGCGAAGTTGTAGGGGTTGAGCAAAAGTAATATGCCGCAGTTCAATACAATTGATGAAGCGTTAGCCGATCTGCGAGCCGGGAAAATTATTATTGTCATTGATGATGAGAATCGCGAGAACGAAGGAGATTTTGTTGCCGCCGCTGAATTTGCAACTCCCGACGTTATTAACTTTTTTGTAAAATATGGACGCGGAATTGTTTGTACCCCGATTACTTCTCAACGCGCAATGGAATTGCATTTTGAACCGATGGTGGAGTTAAATACATCGCTTCACGAAACGCCGTTTACCGTTTCTATTGATTATCTTCATGGAACAACAACCGGAGTTTCTGCGGCAGACCGTTCGGCAACCGTAAAAGCGCTCGTTCATCCAAAGACAAGAGCGAATGATTTTGGCAAGCCGGGTCACGTTTTTCCGCTTCGCGCTGCCGATGGCGGCGTGCTTCATCGCGCAGGGCATACAGAAGCGGTTGTTGATATTTGTAAACTTGCAGGATTGTACCCCGCGGGAATTCTTGTTGAAGTGATGAACGAAGATGGAACGATGGCGCGTTTACCGGAGCTGCAAAAGATTGCCGCAAAACATTCTCTAAAAATTATTACGATAAAAGATTTAATTCAATATCGGTTACAGCGTGAAAAACATGTTGAACGGATTGTTTCCACAATTATTCCTACGCAACATGGAAAATTTGATATTCATCTTTTTCGTTCGCTCGTTGACAATAAAGAACACATTGCTCTTGTGAAAGGAAATATTTCCAACAGCGAGCCGATTCTTGTCCGTGTTCACTCCGAATGTTTTACCGGCGATACGCTCGGTTCAATGCGGTGCGATTGTAATGAACAGTTACACGCGTCTATGGCAATGATTGAAAAAGAAGGGTGCGGCATTATTCTCTATATGCGTCAGGAAGGGCGCGGCATTGGTTTATTGAATAAACTGAAGGCATACAAATTGCAAGATGAAGGAAAAGATACCGTAGAAGCTAATGAAGCGCTTGGTTTTCATCCAGACCTCCGCGATTACAGTCTTGCCGCGCAAATGCTAATAGATATCGGCGTGAAAAAAATTCGACTGCTTACCAATAACCCGCAAAAAATTGTCGGCTTAAAAAATTACGGCGTTGATGTGATTGAACGAGTTCCAATAGAAATTAAAGCGAATACAATTAACGAAAAATATTTGAAAACCAAACGGGACAAACTCGGACATTTAATTTTGCGAAGTTAATCAATTCAACAAAAAATGAATGGGAATCTTTTTCAGATTCCCATTTTTTTTTAATTCTTCTCTTCCTTTACCAGATTTGAAAAAATTTTCTCGTACTTCAGCTTCTTTTTTTGTGGAAAAATCTTCTTTGTAACTGAAGTTA
>CAYXEE010000475.1:0-1903 GCA_964463935.1 uncultured Chitinophagaceae bacterium
GCCATCACTTTGTGATCTGCGAGAAAATTTATTTGTGAGTTTTTCGAGATGCCCTTTAGATATTTATCAAAAAAAGAAATAAATGATTTACGCTCTAATTTATATCGCCGCCACAATCGCCGCCAATTATACTGCAACGTGGTTTTTGCATTTTCCATTGTTCGGACAAGTTTCCGTTGCTACGTTTATTTTTGGAATTACATTTACAATGCGAGACAGAGTTCACAGCAAACTTGGCAGAAAAAATGTGTATGTAATGATTGCCGCCGCCGCATTTTTGAACCTTGCTGTAACAATAATTGGCGCAGTAGAATGGCGTATTGTTATTGCGTCATTTATCTCTATAATATTGGCAGAAACGGCGGATACGGAAATTTATCAGCGGCACATTGCGGAATCGTGGACTTTACGCGTTTTAAAAAGCAATTCAGTCAGCATTCCTTTAGACAGCGTATTGTTTAATACTATTGCTTTTTTTGGAATTTACAGCAATTGGGAAGTTGCCTCTATTATTTTTGGCGAAATAGTATTTAAAGCAATTGTCAGCGCAATAATGGCGCTGCGGCCGATTGAATTTTTTGCTTTGCGAAAATTAAAAAAATCTGCGCACATAAAATAAAAATTTTACTTTCCGCTTCTTGCATCTCGCTTCATTATTCAATATACTTTCTTCAATGAAAAAACGAACTACAACTTCCCGCAAACGCGACCATGTTGAATTGACCGTAACAAAGAATGTAACATTTCGCGGAAAAAGCGCAGGATTTGAAAAAGTAGAATTTGAACATAATGCGCTGCCGGAAATAAATTTTTCAGAAATTTCTATCGAAACAGAATTTTTAAGAAAAAAACTTTCTTTTCCGTTTCTTATTTCGTGTATGACGGGCGGCTACGCGGAAGCTGAAAAAATAAATAAAGCGCTTGCAGAAGTATGCGAAGAATTTCAGATTGCAATGGGCGTAGGAAGCCAGCGACAGGCAATTGAAAATTCGCAATTTCATTCTTCGTTTGCAGTTGCAAGAAAATCTGCGCCGACAATTCCGCTGATTGGAAATATCGGCGCGGCGGAAGTTGCAGCGATAAAAAATATTTCTTCAATTCAAAAACTTGCAGAAATAATTCGCGCTGATGCGTTTGTTGTGCATCTCAATCCGCTGCAAGAATTTTTACAGCCGGAAGGAAATACAAATTTTCGCGGAGCACTGAACGGAATTGAAAAATTAGTGCGCGGACTTTCTATTCCAATTATTGTTAAAGAAATCGGAGCGGGAATTTCCGCCGAAGCCGCTCAACGACTGTTGAATGCCGGCGTTCGCTATATTGATATTGCCGGCGCTGGAGGCACAAGCTGGGCGGGAGTTGAAATTCTTCGCCGCGAGGATAATGAAGACGATTGGAATCCGTTTTGGGATTGGGGAATTCCGACAGTTGATGCGCTGCTTGAAACCGCCGAATTAAAAAAGAAAAAGAAATTTACGCTTATTGCTTCCGGCGGAATTTCCAACGGACTTGATTGTGCAAAAGCAATTGCGCTCGGCGCAGATGTAACGGCTTCGGCGAGACTAATGCTGCAAACGTTAATGCAAGGCGGAACAAAAGCGTTGAAAAAGAAAATTGAATTGTGGCAGAAGCAAATGAAAGGCGCAATGTTTCTTATCGGAGCATCGTCTATAAAAGAATTGCAAAATACAACGCGAATAAAAATTCAGTAAAAGCAAAACATAGTAACTGATGTTACGCATTGAGTAAATGATTAGCCGCGACCTTAAGGTCGTGGAAAAAAAATATCACAAAGTGAACGGGCTTCAGTCCTGAATTATCAATGCTTTGGGGAATAAAGTCCAACTATTTTGTTTCTGTACTGTACCCCGACCTGAAGGTCGGAGCTATTCAGGAATACAGT
>CAYXEE010000476.1:0-1900 GCA_964463935.1 uncultured Chitinophagaceae bacterium
ACACTTTGGCAGGCAGGCGTCTCCCGAAGGTCCCGAAGGGATCCCTTAGGGAGATACCTTTGGTAGAAGGATAACCTTACAAACTTAAGCGTGCCTCGCTCAGCATGACCATCTGCATAACTTCAGTAAGATAAAGAAAATTCTTTAGAGTTACACTCGCATAGAGGAAAAATTCTCAGAGTGTAATGCCTTGAAAGCGTGAAAAACTTCATCTCTCACACGACGGAATTCGAAAAGAATTTCTTCTTCTGTTCCGACTGCCTCTGCCGGATCATCAAAGCCGATGTGCATTTGGCGTTTTACGTTTCCAGTAAATGCCGGACACGTTTCTTTTGCGTTTCCACAGACAGTAATTACATAATCAAAGGATTGTGAAAGAAATTGCTCCACAGTTTTTGGGTAATGACTGCAGAGATCAATTCCAATTTCTTTCATTACTTGAATTGCTTTGGAAGAAACTTTCGGCGCCGCTTTTGTTCCGGCAGAAAAAACTTCCAACGAAGAATCAAATGATTTTAAAAATCCTTCCGCCATTTGTGAACGGCAGGAATTTCCGGTGCAGAGAATGAGAATTCGTGTTGACATAGATTTAAATTAAAAAAAGCCTCACGCAAAGACGCAAAGCAAGCATGCAGAAATTATCTTAGCGGCTTTGCGCGAGAAAAAAGCGGTATTATTTTTCCGCAAAGACTGTAACGCTGTAAATCCCAACATTCTTTTTCTTTAGTTCGCGCAAATCATCAAGAGAAATATGTTGAATTAAAATTTCATTCGGAATATGAATTTCGCGCTCTTTTTGAATAGCGATATTTTTGAATCCAGATTTTTCAATAATCGAAAGATATTCTTCTTTTTGAACTGCGCCGGAAACACAACCGGCATACAATGTTGCAACTTCTCGAATATGATTTGGCAATTCTCCCTTAAGCACGATATCCGAAATAGAAAAATGTCCGCCTGATTTCAGAATGCGAAATGTTTCCGCAAATGCTTTCTGTTTATCTGGAACGAGATTCATA
Source organism: uncultured Chitinophagaceae bacterium (assembly GCA_964463935.1). Classification (GTDB taxonomy): domain Bacteria; phylum Bacteroidota; class Ignavibacteria; order UBA10030; family UBA8401; genus JACFMZ01. Next base: position 1,020 of record CAYXEE010000476.1, read on the forward strand.
ACGCAATTGCTGACGACAACATCGGCGCTGTTTTCTTCAATCGGAATATTTTCAATATCGCCGAGCCGAAATTCAACATTTGCAAATCCGAGCGCGTTTGTATTGTTGCGCGCCTTTTCAATCATTGGTTCTGTCATATCAATTCCAATAACTCTGCCTGTCTCGCCGACAATTGAACGCGCAACAAACGCATCATTTCCTGCGCCGCTTCCGAGATCAACAACAGTATCGCCGGATTTTATTTTGGCATATTCAGTCGGAATTCCACATCCAAGCTGCAAATCTGCATCGGGCGCGTAGCCGGTAAGTTTTGTATAATCTTCCGCCATAATGGAAAAATCGAGCGGTTCGCTTGTATTGCAGCAGCACGATTTTTTTTGTGAATATGTTTGCTGTGCGATTGCGCCGTATTTTTCTTTAACAATTTCTTTTAATTCTTGATCGGTGGACATATTATTTTCCTTCCAAATAATATCGTAATATTACGATTGATTAAAATAAATTTTTTTAACAGTAAGTTCTTGCTGCAAGAAATTCATTAAAGAGAGTTTTAATCTCTTTGTACGCTTTTTCATTGATGCAATAGCAAACTTTTGTCCCTTCAATATCGCCCTTGATGAGTCCTGCGTTTTTCAGCTCGCGCAAATGCTGAGAAACTGTTGATTGCGAGAGTGGAAGCTCATCAACAATATCGCCGCACATGCAGGCGTTTTGCGAAGCAAGAAATTCTAAAATTGCAATACGCGCAGGATGAGCCAAAGCTTTTGCATAGGCGGCAATGCGGTTATGACGTACGCTGAATTCTTCTTTTTTTGAAAGTCCCATAGGCGATTTTATTTATCGTAATATTACAATAATAGCTTTAATAAGTCAAGAATTTA
>CAYXEE010000477.1:0-1887 GCA_964463935.1 uncultured Chitinophagaceae bacterium
TTACAAACTTAAGCGTGCCTCGCTCAGCATGACCATCTGCGTAACTTCAGTAAGTGACATTGTCATCGCTCCTTTCATTCAAAACAAAGTTTTAATTTTAGTTAATTGTAATTTCTTTTGGCAAAAATTGCGCTTTCTTGTTTAATTCAATTGTCAAAACTCCAAGTTCAAATTTTGCATCAATCGTATTCGCATCAACATCATTAGCAAGAGAAAATTCTCGGTGATATTGATGCACAACTTCTGCATTCTCTGTCTGCATAAATTCCGAAAGTTCCGCAGTTACCAGCAATGTATTTTCTTCAATCTGCGCTTTAATTTTATCTTTCGCCGCTCCGGGAAGATCTAACGTTACAACATACGAACCTTTTTTTTCAACAATATCAACCGCCGGCACGAGCGTATGGACTGATTTTTCATTTCCGTTTGTCATTACACTTTCTCCTTTCTCTCAATTAACGAATTTCAATTTGTTTTGGTTTTGCTTCTTCCGCTTTCGGAAGCTCGATGCGAAGAATTCCATTTTCATGCACAGCAGAAATTTTTTCCAGAACAACTGCATATGGCAGATTGATTGATTGTTCAAATTTTCCGTACGCAATTTCGCTGCGAAGCCAAATTTCATTTTCTTTTAGTTCGGGCTGTCGGCGTTCAGCGGAAACAGTTAACACATTATTATGAACGGTTACTTTTACATTTTCTTTTGCAACACCGGGCAATTCAACAAACACAGAAATAGAATTTTCATTTTCTTTTACCGCTACGCCGCGTGCCGGTTCTGCAGTGCGAATTCTATTCAAAACCGGAATTGCTGTGTTAAACAGCGAATCAATTTCATTAAATATTGTTGGGAATGTTTTATATCGTACTAACATAACTGCTCTCCTTTTTTTTGTGGTATTTTAATTTTGTTTTTTGCATTTGTAATACATATTTTCAATCAGCGTGCCAAACTAAAAATTGCTGAAAATGAATTTTTTTCAGCAATTTTAGTGTTATTAAATCGAAGCGGTGTCAGTTATTTACGACAAAAATTCAATTTAGTATGAAGCGATGTCGGAATTTTCTGACAGTTTTTCCGCTAAAAACAAAAATGATGACTTTAACTGAACAAATAAAATTGAAAGCCAGAGAACTTGGAATTCACAAAATTGGAATTGCCAAAGCGGAAGAATTGAACATTGAGGCAATTCATTTAAGAGAATGGCTTGCAAATAATTTTCACGCTTCTATGCAGTGGATGGGAAAAAATATTGAAAAAAGAATTGACCCGAAAAAAATTGTTCCAAATGCACAATCCGTAATTTCTGTTGCAGTAAATTATTATACGCCAGTACAGCATACGCAAAAAAAAGATGAAGCAAAAATTTCCCGCTATGCGTGGGGAGACGATTATCATATTCACGTTACAAAAAGAATCGAAAAATTATTTGAGTGCATCAAACAGTTAGCGCCGAATTCTGAAGGAAGATATTATGTTGATACCGGTCCGATAATGGATAAAGTGTGGGCGGCTCGCGCAGGTCTTGGCTGGCAAGGGAAACACACAAATTTAATTACAAAAGAATTTGGCTCGTGGGTTTTTCTGGGTGAAATAATTACCACGTTGAAACTTGATTACGATTTTCCGATGGAAGATTTTTGCGGAACATGTACAGCATGCATTGATGCCTGTCCGACTGATGCAATTCGGGAACCGTATATTGTTGATAGTAATAGATGTATTTCTTATCTCACGATAGAACATCGCGGAGAAATTGCTGAAGAATTTAAAAATACATTTGAAAATTGGGCATACGGTTGCGATATTTGTCAGGATGTTTGCCCGTGGAATAAATTTCAACAGGAAACAGAACAAGTAGAATTTCAACCGCGCGCGTGGAATGT
>CAYXEE010000478.1:0-1869 GCA_964463935.1 uncultured Chitinophagaceae bacterium
AAAGGATTGGAAGTAATTGAAGCGCATTGGCTCTTCGGAGTTCCTGCAAAAAAAATTGACGTTGTTATTCATCCTCAGTCAATTATTCATTCAATGGTAGAATTTATTGACGGCTCCATAAAAGCGCAGCTCGGAGTTCCCGATATGAAAATTCCAATTCAATATGCGCTTACATATCCTTCGCGTTCAGCATCAAAATGTAATCGCGTACATTTCCCTTCCCTTGCGGAAATGACTTTTTTTGAACCGGACACGGAACGATTTCCCTGCCTGCGCTTGGCATACGATGCGTTGAAAGCAGGCGGAACAATTCCCGCAGTAATGAATGCAGCAAACGAAATTGCCGTTGCAAAATTTTTGGAGGGGAACATTCGGTTTCTCGATATTCCAAAAATAATTGAGCGTACAATGGAAAAACATTCTTCAACGGAGAACCCTTCTCTTAAAAAAATTGTTGAAGCAGATGAATGGGCAAGAAAAATTGCTCTGGAAAAATAACATCACTTTTTTTATTTAACATTATTAAGCGCTATGGAATTTATACAAACACTACTCTACTTTTTAATAACAATCGGCGTACTTGTTTTTGTACACGAACTCGGACATTTTCTTGCAGCAATTGCATGCGGAATGCGCGCAGATGTTTTTGCGCTCGGAATGGGAAATCGCGTGTTCGGGTGGAATAAGATTTCCAAATTTACTTTCGGCAAACTTCCTGAAGATATTGATCTTCAGGGAAATACCGATTACCGCGTTGCGGCATTTCCCATCGGCGGTTACGTAAAAATTGCCGGAATGATTGATGAAAGTCTCGAAACAAATCTTGTAAAAAGCGAACCGCAGCCGTGGGAATACCGCTCTAAACCTGTATGGCAGAGAATGATTGTCATTTCCGCCGGCGTAATAATGAATATTTTTCTTGCCATTGGAATTTTTTGGGGAATAAATTACGTTCAAGGCGACCAAATTATGCTGACAACGGAAATCGGAATGGTTGTTAAAGATTCTCCCGCAGAAAAAATCGGTTTACAGGTCGGCGATAAAATTATTTCTATCAACGAAAAGAATATTGAACATTGGGAAGCGATTCAAACTTCCATCTATTTTGATAATCTCGGTTCCGATATTCAAATGCAGATTGAGCGCGCGGGAATTCAGAAAAATATTTTTGTTCCTCGTACGCAAATTCCGGATATATCAGAATCAACATTAGGAATTCTTCCCAGTCACACAGAAGCGTTTATCAGCAATGTTCTTTCCGGTAAGCCGGCAGAAAAAGCGGGATTAAAAAATGACGATGTAATTCTTTCTTTGAACGGCGTAAAAGTCTTCAATCAAGAAAATGTTGTTGCAATAATAAAATCTAATCCAGAAAAACCGGTTCGCGTTGAAATTCGCCGCAACGAAAAAATTGAAATAATTTCTGTTACGCCCTCATCGGATGGTTTAATTGGAATTCAAATCGGCAGCAAATATACAGGACCGATTCTTACAGTGAAGTATGGAGTATTTGAATCATTTCCCAAAGGCGTTACGCAAACCGTGGGAGCAACGGTTCTTTTTGCAAAATCAATTTGGCAGTTAATTGCAGGAAAAGCTGAATTTTCAAAATCAGTCGGCGGACCGGTAAAAATTGCACAAATGGCAACGCGAAGCGCAGAGATTGGAATTTTAAGTTTTCTTGCATTTATGGCGCTGCTTTCAATTTCTCTTGCCATAATGAATATTCTTCCGTTTCCTGCGCTCGACGGCGGACATTTAATTATGTTGTTGTACGAAGCAATTTTCCGCAAACCGCTGCCGCATAATGTACAAATTAAAATTCAACAAGTTGGAATGGCGCTTCTGCTCGGTTTTATGGCGTTTGTA
>CAYXEE010000479.1:0-1857 GCA_964463935.1 uncultured Chitinophagaceae bacterium
AAAATTTAGCATTCACAGCGCAATATGATGGAAACACCGAAGTCTATGTAATGTCTTCAGAAGGAGGAATTCCGAAGCGGCTTACATTTACAGCTACATTAGACCGAGACGATGTTTCCGATAGAATGGGACCGAATAATATTGTAATGACGTGGAAAGACAATAAAACAATCGTGTATCGTTCGCGCAGAATTGAATTTAACGATTGGAAAGGACAGTTGTTTTATGCTTCATTAGACGGCGGAATACCGGAACAGCTTCCTGTTCCGCGCGGCGGATGGCTCTCGTTTTCTCCCGATGGAAAAAAAATGGCATACAATAGAGTGTTTAGAGAATTTAGAACATGGAAACGATACCGCGGCGGTCAAGCGGATGAAATTTGGATTTATGATTTTGCATCAAAGAAAACTGAAAAAATAACCGATAATGACGCGCAAGATATTTTTCCGATGTGGTTTGGGAATAAAATTTACTTTGTTTCAGACCGCGATGGGAAAGATAACAATCGCCGTTTAAATTTGTATTCGTACAATCTTGAAACGAAAGAAACAAAGCAGCATACGTTTTTCAAAAATTTTGATGTAAAATTTCCTTCTATCGGAAATGATGCAATTGTTTTTGAAAACGGCGGTTATATTTTCCGCTTTGATTTGAAAACAGAAGCAGAACCGAAGCAAATTCCGATTCAAATTAAAGATGATTTCGAATCAGGGCGCGGCGGAATAATTGATGTAAGTAAAAATGTAACAAATTATGAAATTTCCCCGGATGGAAATCGCGCATTGTTTGGCGCTCGGGGAGAAATTTTTACTGTGCCTGCAAAATACGGCGCAACAAGAAATCTTACAAATAGTTCCGGAATTCATGAGCGAAACTCAAAATGGTCGCCGGACGGGAAATGGATTTCATTTGTTTCCGACGCAACAGGCGAAGATGAAATTTACATTCAATCGCAGGATGGAATGAGCGCGCCGATTCAACTTACCAAAAATTCTGAAAACTATAAATATCAACCAATCTGGTCGCCGGACGGGAAAAAACTGATGTGGGCAGACCGCGCGCAGCGTTTGCAGTTTGTTGATGTTGATTCTAAAAATGTTACGCTCGTTGCAGAATCTAAAGTGTGGGAATACAGCGATTATGCGTGGTCGCCGGATTCGAAATGGATAACATTCGCAAATCCTGAACCGGAAGCAATGACGAAAATAAAATTGTATTCGCTGGATTCTAAGCAAACAATAGATGTAACGGACGGATGGTACGATTCACGAAATCCGGTTTTTAGTTCGGATGGAAAATATCTTTTCTTTACATCAAACCGCTCGTTCAGCCCAACGTACAGCTGGACAGAATGGAATCATGCGTATTTTGATATGTCGAAAATTTATTTTGTAACGCTTGCAAAAGATACGAAATCTCCCTTTGAACCGAAGAGCGACGAGGTAAAAATAAAAGAAGAAAAAAAATCGGATGATAAAACCAAAAAAGATGAAAAGAAAAATGACGGAACAACTGCTGTAACAATAAATGTAATAGTTGATTCCGATGGTTTACAGCAGAGAATAGCATCGCTTCCAATTTCTGCTTCCAATTACAGAAACGTAAATGTTATCGGCGATAAAGTCTATTATATCCGTCAGGGAAGCAAAGATCAAAAAGCAAAAATGTTTCTTTATGAATTGGATAAACAAAAAGAAACGGAACTTGGCGAAATAAACGGTTATGAAGTTTCCGCCGATACAAAGAAGATGTTAATCGGTTTGGATGGCTCGTATGCCATTATTGAATTGCCGACAAGCAAAATTGAGCCGAAAGATAAATTAAATCTTTCTGATATGAATATGAATCTTGACCGCA
>CAYXEE010000480.1:0-1851 GCA_964463935.1 uncultured Chitinophagaceae bacterium
GTGTAAAACGCTCCTATTCTTATTTTATTGGGAAGAATATTCCACAGCAGAAATTGCCCGACGGATGAAATTTGCGAATGCAGATACGGTGAAATCAAAAAAATATCAATGCAAGAAAGCGTTAGAAAGAATATTAATTGATTTAGACATTTATTAAAAAGTGAGCAGCGAAGAGAAAAAATATTGGACAGACGACGACGCGATAATTGAAAAATATGTTCGCGGAAAATTATCGTACGAAGAAAAATTGCGCTTGGATGAAGAAATTTCCGATTGCGAGCCGTGCAAGCAGAAACTGCGCCATGAATTAGAAATGGCTGCGGGAATTCGCCTTGCCGCGCAGCAGGAATTGAAATTACGTTTGCAAAAAAATCTGCGCCGCGAACGTATCAATCAAAATCAATATTATACGTGGATTAGCATGGCGGCGGCTGTGGTAATTATCTTTATCGGCATCGGCGTGTACAAAATATTTTTGGACGATTTAACTGCGCCGCATAAATTTCAAAACAGGGAAATTGTTCTTACACAAAAAGAAACAGACGAATCAAAATCTGATGAAACAGTAAAAGAAGAAAAGAAGAGCGCGGCAAAAGATGAAAAAACTGAGCGCGAAAAAAAGCAAAAACTTATTACAGAGATGAAAGATATTTCACAAAAAGAGCGGCCATTATCAGAGAACATTGCACTTGCCGAGCAGTCAATTTCAGAATCAAAGCCGGATGAAACAGAAGTACTTCCTCCTTCGAAAGCGCAGACAAATAATGGAATCTGGCTTATTGGAAAAGTGATTGTTAAAAACGAACCGATGATGAGTACGCAAACAGCGGCAGGGAGCGAAACTGCCGCGGCGAGAATGAAAAATGAATCAAGCGGCGCAGCTGCTTCAACAGCCGAACAGAATATTGCGAAAACAAAAAAAATACAATTCAATATCCAATTTCAAATTTTGCATCGTTCAATTTCTGAAATTCCTGTTGAACAGCGAAGTTCGATTGCACAAAATAGAAATGAAATTGCCGCATTGCTTGAAAAAAACGAAAATGGATTTACACTGACATTATTTGGAGACGAATTTTTGCAGGATGAATTGCAGTCCGCACAAGTAGAAACCGCATCGGATGATTCTCTTGTTGTAGTTTTGCCGCTTCAGCGAATTGCATATAAACTTCCATCGCCGCTACAACAAATAAATTCCCCCGCTAGTCGGCATCGGTAACTTCGAATGAACTCTTCTGCAAACGAAATTCAATATGTAAAAGGAATCGGTCCTATTCGCGCCGCGGCGCTGCGAAAAAATAATATTTTCACAATTCAAGATTTGCTGAATTACCTTCCGTACGATTATCTTGACCGTTCGAGAATTACAAAAATAAAAGAACTTCCCAAACTTGTCGAGGCAGGGAATGAAGTTACAGTTATCGGCTCTGTGTTTCGCGCAGAAATAAAGTATACGCGCAACAAGAAAAAAATATTTTTTCTTACGCTGAAAGATGAAACCGGCTACGTTACGTGCGTGTTTTACAACGGCGTTGAATGGTACCAAAATTCTTTTGAAACAGGCGAGGTGCTTGCCGTTTCTTCTGTGCCGGAGCTGGATAAATATAACCGCGTGCAGTTTATTCATCCTGAGTTTGACCGTTTGAAAACAAAAGACGAGGAAGATGAAACAGATTGGAATTCGCTTCTTCACACAGGCGCAATTATACCGAAATATTCTTCTAATGAAGAACTGCGAAATGCCGGTTTAGACAACCGCGGATTTCGCCGAATCTTAAAAAATGCAATTGCAAATCATCTGCACGCCGTTCAAGAACATTTACCGAGAGAAATTTTACAGCGCAATCGTTT
>CAYXEE010000481.1:0-1844 GCA_964463935.1 uncultured Chitinophagaceae bacterium
TATCCCTTCGGGAGAACACTTCGTGTCGGCAGAAGGATGACCTTACAAACTTAAGCGTGCCTCGCCTGCCTTTGCCGAAACGAAGCATCGGCTTCGTGCAGGCAGGCTCAGCATGACCATCTGCGTAACTTCAGTAAATAATATATTGATTCTTACTCTTCTATGAGAAATAACAACTATTTACCGAGCTGCACATTCATTAACTGATTGATGGTATGAAGGATTTTTTCTCGAAGATGTTCGTACTCCGATTCTGCAATCAGCGAACCGTCTGAATTCTTAACATAAAACGAATCTACAATTCCGTCCCCGCGCGTAGAAAGTTTTGCAAAATCTATCTGCAAACCGGCTTTAGAGAGCGTCTGTGTAATTTTGTAGAGAAATCCAATCATATCCGGCGCATATACATCAATAATTGTGTGCCGGTGCGCTTGATGAAATAACGCATCAATTTTAATATTCGGATGCAGCAGCGGTTTTACGCGCCGTTTCCAGCGGCGGCGATGCTGTTCAAAAAGTTTTTCCAACGATTCTTTTTGTGAAAGCACGTTTTCCAAATCGCGGCGGATTGCGGTTTCTTGATTTTTTGTCAACGGCAGTTTTGTTGCTGCATCAACCACGCGGAACGAATCAATTACAATTTCATCGGCGCGGGTAAAAATTTTTGCGTCAAAAATACTTGCATCGTTTGCAGAAAGCACGCCGCACAACGTGGAAAGTAAAAATGCAGAATCGCGCGTTATTACTGTAACAATACTGTGCGCAGATTCGTGAGAAAATAATACATCAACAATGTTCAGCGAGCGGACGCTTGTTTCAAATACTGCTAATTCTTCTTTCGTAAACGGCGACGAATAATCTTCTTCCTCTGTGTTTGTTTGCTGAGTCAGAAGTTTACGCGTTCGTAAAAATAATTCCTGCAAAAGCATTTCTTTCCAGCTTGTCCAAACACTTTTATTAACGGCGGAAAGATCGGCATAGGTGAGAATGAAAAGCAAATCAAGCTGTTCCGGGCGCGTAAACAGCGAGGCAAATTCTTCAATTGTTTTATTGTCGTTTGTATTTCTGCGGAATGCTGCTTGTTCCATTACTAAATGATGACGAATAAGAAAAGCAACGTCGTCAAACTCATCTTCAAAACCAAATCGTTGCTGAATGGATTTCCATACGTCAACGCCGCGAATTTCATGTCCGGCAATGCCCGACGGTTTTGCTATATCGTGAAATAAAATCGCAAGATAAAGAATTTCTTTCTTTGCAAGATTTCTGTACGTATCGCCGAGAATACTTTTACTGTGCAGCAGTTTTTCCGTATGTTCCAGCGCAATCAGCGTATGCGCATCCGTTGTATAGTAGTGATACATACTGTGTTGAAAAAATGCCACCAGCTCGCCCCATTCGGGAATTATTTTTCCGAGAATATCGCACTCGTTCATTATGTGAAACGCTTCGGAAATATTTTCCGGCAGACGAAGAATTTCAAGAAGCGCCGCCGCAGTGCGCGCGTCCGTTTCGGGCGACGGCTTAAATAGCTTTGCATCGCGGCTAAGATTATCAAACAGCGCGGTGAGCGATGGACTTAATTCAATAGCGCGCTTTGCACACCAATACAATGCGTTTACAATTTGCGCGGGAGAAGTAATTTCAATCGCCGTGTTGCGAATGTAAAGTTGTTCGCTGCGAATCATATACAAATCGTCAAGCGCTTCTTCTTTTTGTTTATACCGGAATACTGGCGCGGCGCTTTTGCGAAATCGATTGATGATTCGGCGATTCAAACGATAAACGGCGCGCGCGTGAAGAAAATATTCGCGCATACATTGTTCCACAGCGCGAACAGGATC
>CAYXEE010000482.1:0-1839 GCA_964463935.1 uncultured Chitinophagaceae bacterium
GACCTTTGGGAGGCGCCTGCCTGCCAAAGTGTTTGGCACGCAGGCAGGCATCCTTAAAAAACAAAGGATTTGCTCAGGATGACCTTTGGTTTTGTGCCGCCTGTCCGCCGAACATGTTCTTTGGAAGGCGGGAGTCGAAGCATTTTTTTGATTTTGCGTAACTTCAGTTATTCAATTCAACGGAAATTTCCAATTTCACTTCTTCGTCAACAACAATACCGTCAGCTTCCGTTAGAGCATTCCATTGCAGTCCAAAATCAAATCTATTTATTTTTCCGCTCGCTAATTAGCCCTGCACTAACTCTACAATTATAGTAATATCAACATTATCGCTTACTAACCATCCGCCTGCTTCTAATGCTCTATTCCAATTTAATCCCCACTCTTTTCTATTGATGGTTGTTGCCGCCTTAAATGCAACAACCATTTGCCCTCGTGGATTTTTTATGCTGCCTTTAAATTTTGTATCAAGAATAACTTGTTTTGTTACTCCGCGCATTGTAAGATCGCCGGTAATTGAATATGTTTCTTTCCCCGTTTTTACAAATGATGTGCTTTTAAAAATGATAATACTGTCTTTTTCTGCATTAAAGAAATCTTCGCTGCGCAGATGTCCGTCTCGGCGTTCGTTCTTTGTGTTAATGCTTTTTGCTTTTATCGCAACATCAACTTTTGCGTCGCTGAAATCTTCTTTTAGTGATTCAAACTGAACCGAGAAATCTCCGAAATTTCCCGTTATCTCAGAAATTGTCATGTGAACTACGGTGAAATTTATTTCACTGTGCGATTTATCTAACGACCATTTGGTTTGGCTGAATGACGCAATAGCCGTAAAAAGTAATGCAAAAAATATTCTTCCTGTTTGTTTCATTGTACTGCTCTCCATTCTTAATTTATGATTATTTGTTTAAATACATTCCAAGATATGTTAAGGCTCCGCCAAGCAGACCTGTATCTTTCAGTAAACCGGACATTGCCATTTGCTGCATCATCGGCTCGGAAGTTGTCATTCCGGGTGTATGAACAAACGCAATTGCTGCAATAAGAAATATTGAAATTCCTATCATTGCTTCTTTGGTAAATTTTTGTGTGAACAAAGAAATTGCCGCCAATACTAATCCAAGTCCTGTAAAATAAATCCACAACACTCCCCCGGGCAAAAATGATGGAATTGCTCCAGCCATTTTATCTGCAAATGGAAAATGCATTAAGCCGAGAACTAAAAACGGAATTCCGAAAAGAATTCGCGCAATTGTTGTTGTAAGTGTTTTCATTATTTCTCCTCTAGTAGTTTTTGTTGAAATTAAAATTTCGTTTTTAAAGTACAACCGAGTTTCTTCAATAGTTCAGAAAGTACTTTAATTTCATCTTCGTTTAATGCCGACCAAATTAACCCTTCCACCACTTGCGCGTGTTTCGGAAACATTTCTGCAAACTTTGCTTCGCCTTTTTTTGTCAACTTCACCACATACGCCCGGCGATCGTTTTCATCTTTCCCTCGTTCAACAAGTCCCAGTTTTTCAAGATTATCTACAACCACAGTCATATTTCCGCCGCTCATAAGTTTCTTAGAACACATTTCTCCAATTTTCATTGGTCCAAGATGCCCAAGCGATTCTATTACGCCAAACTGTGCAACCGTTAATCCACAACGGTCAATATCTTGAGCAGTCAGCATTGCCATAGTATCACTGGCGCGTGCAAGTTTTACCCACATACTAAGAGCCAAATCTGTCTTTTTGCCGTATTTTTTTGTAGTTTTCATATTTTTATTTATAACTGATGTTACGCAGATGGTCATGCTGAGCGAGGCACGCTTAAGTTTGTAAGGTCATCCTT
>CAYXEE010000483.1:0-647 GCA_964463935.1 uncultured Chitinophagaceae bacterium
TTAATATTGTAAATAAACCTTGCAGGTCTCCAAGACCTGCAAGGTTTTTCGGTATGGAAAACTTAATTGTTGTTATTGGATTAAACGGATTGGGATAATTTTGTTCTAAAGAAAATTTGTTCGGAATATTTCCGACTAAAACTTCTATTTCATCGGAATATTTAAATGAACCGTCTCTATCTATTTGTTTTAAACGATACAGGTACATTCCGTCTTTTAAATTTTTATCTTCAAATGAATACAAATTGGGAATAGCGCTTGTTCCATTTCCTTCCATAAAAATTATTTTTTTCCAGCCATTGTTGAAAATAGAATTACTTACTGCGGCGCGCTGTAATTCAAATCCCGCGTTGTTGGTTTCGGTCGCAGTTTTCCATTTAATTACAACATTGTTTTTTTGCACTGTTGCGGTAAAGGAATACAATTCTACCGGTAAAACGGTGGAAACAAATATTGCTTGTGTTTCATCATTCGGCGCGCCCATTGTTGCGGTAGTACTGTGCTGTGCGCGAGTTGTATCTAGAAAATGAGCATACGCAGATGTATTGATAATTCGCACAACATTTCCGCTGGTGGAAGAACCGGATGCGTTTGCACGAGGCAGGGGAATTGATGCTATTAGTCCCGGTTTAGAGCCGTGACTGAGC
>CAYXEE010000483.1:657-881 GCA_964463935.1 uncultured Chitinophagaceae bacterium
AATTTCAACAGCATCAGCAGTACCGGCAATATCGAATCGTGTTGCTGAAGGAGAGAAATACGTTCGGTTTGTATCATTTAATATTACTTTTTTGTTTGAAAATGATGTGTCTTCAACTGGCGCGTTTGTTCCTGATTTGAAAATTACGATAAATGTACCGTGACGAACATTTTCCCATTGCGGTATTGATAGAAACTGCAGCGGCGTATTAACATTTTGTAAAT
>CAYXEE010000483.1:891-1836 GCA_964463935.1 uncultured Chitinophagaceae bacterium
CTCTTACTTTCATTCCCTGCATATTCAAACTATCTTTGAGAACCAAGAGTTCAAACCATTCAGAACCAGACCCTGCATTAAAATATTCGTTAATTACAACATCGGGAATTGAACCGCCGCCGCTTGATGTTGTTGAATAGAGAACCGTCAGTGTTTGCGGAAAACTTGCTGTTTTGTAATTTCGCTGACATCCGCTTCCGTTGTACGGAAATAATCGGAAACTGTAACTTGTTGCGGGCAAAAGATTGGTAAATGTGTATTGCTGTACGCCATATGCAACATTTACCTGCGCTGAAAAATCAGATAAGTTGGCGTCATCGAGATATGTAACGCCGTCAACCGGATCGGTAAAAATATTTGTGTTGTTTGCAAAAATTAAATAGCCGCTCGGCAACACTGCGCCGGTCGGATCTGTCCATTTAATGGTAATTGAATTTGTGGTAATTGTGGGATCGTTATATCCCGCCGGATAGTTTGTGGGTTCAACGGCAAGCGAAGAAGAAGTTGTAGAACCGGAAACTGAAGCAACCGTTCCGTCAATTTTGTAATTAATTAAATTCCCGGAGCCATTGTATGAATAAATGCGAATGTAATACGTTGTGCCGCAGTTCAATCCGTTAAATGTATAGGAAGTTGTTCCCGACGAAACATTTACTAAACCTTTTCCGTCTGCAATATTTGTATCGTCAGAATATGAAACGCCGTCCATCGGAATAAAATAATCGTTAGAATTGTAAATTTCTAAAATATAACCGGATGGCGCTTGAGAGCCGGCAGCGGCGGAATTCCAAGAGAGTGTTAATGAAGAACTTGTTAACGAAGAAACTATTAACGAAGTCGGTTGATTGGTCGGTTCAATAGAAAATGACGGATTGAGTTTTGTTAGATTGCTAAAATTAATAAAATTTACATATTCAGGATGATCTACAAACGGGTTGCGATTTT
>CAYXEE010000484.1:0-1830 GCA_964463935.1 uncultured Chitinophagaceae bacterium
AAGCCGTTCTGAAGCCGCGCGAGATTGAAGTGAGCGTGCTTGGCAACGAAGAACCAATCGCATCGCTTCCCGGCGAAATAATTCCTTCCAATGAATTTTATGATTACGATGCAAAATATGTTGATGGAAAATCTCTTGCAGAAATTCCTGCAAAACTGCCGAAGAACATAATTTCAAAAATTCAGCGGACAGCCGTTACAGCGTACAAAGTTTTAGACTGCGCAGGAATGGCGCGCGTAGATTTTCTTGTGCAAAAAAACGGGAAAATTTTTCTGAATGAAATAAACACCATTCCCGGATTTACGTCTATCAGTATGTATCCAAAATTATGGGAAGCGTCTGGCGTTTCGTATCCCGAACTGCTGGATAAACTTATTCAATTAGCAATTGTACGACGCGAACAAAAAAATAAACTGAAAACATTTTATACTCCAAAAACAGATTGGTATAAAGAATGATAAAAAAAGATTTTATAGCTAAAATTCCCATATTCAAATTTCTTGCAGAAGAAGATTATCTTCCTCTTGTCAGTTTGTGGAAACAGCGGAATCTGAAACAAGGAGAAATTCTTTTTCGAAAAGGAGACGCCGGTTCTACAATGTATGTAATTGCCGACGGCGAAATTGAAATTTTTCTTCCGGTCGATCCGCCGGTAAATGAAGTGTTAATTTCTTCTTTGAAAGAAGGAGATTTCTTCGGCGAGCTTTCGTTATTTGTTGATACGCCCCGCACCGCTACTGCTCGCGCGCGCGAAGATTGCATGTTGTTTTCTATGGAGCGCGGCGACCTGATTACATTTTTAATGGAGCGTCCTTCCGTTGCTGTGAGTATGATTAGCGAAATGGGAAAACGGCTTCAACTGACAAACGAACTGATAACAAATCTTGCTTCAAAAAATCCGAATGAAGAAATTGAAGAGGCGTTAAGTTTTGGAGACCGCGTTGCCGATAAAATTGCAGAATTCGGCGGAAGCTGGAGGTTTATTCTTTCTTTTGGCGCTTTTATGGGGATGTGGATTGTTATCAATACCGTGCAATTGCTTTCTCAGCCGTTTGACGAGTTTCCGTTTATACTTTTAAATTTAATGCTTTCTACAATTGCCGCGTTGCAGGCGCCGGTAATTATGATGAGCCAAAACCGCGCGCAGAAAAAAGATAGACTGAAGGCAGATTTAGATTATCAAGTAAATGTGAAATCCGAATTGATGCTTCAACAATTGCATCAAAAGATGGATAAATTGCGCGAAGAAGAAATTACACTGCTTCAAACTTCGCTTTCAGAACTTCGCGCGCATATCAGCTCTGAAAAAAAACCGAAACAAATTTCCACAAAGCCAAAAAGAAAAAAATGATTTTTTTTTTTCTGACTGCGATACTTTGCGCCGCAGTATTTGCGCAGAACAATTATTTGTTTGGTATAATTTTTGTTGTTAAAGGGCATCTCGAAAAACTCACAAATAAATTTTCTCGCAAAGACGCCGAGCCGCAAAAAATAATTTTTAAACAATAATTTGCGCCTGCCGACACGAACCCGCCTGGGGCGGGGAAGTGTTCTCCCGAAGGGATACCTTCGGTACTTCGGAAAGGCATCACTTTGTGATCTGGGACTTTGCCCGCCAACCATATAATTTTAAAGTTGGCGGGTTGCGAGAGATGTTTTTAGAGGCGCCCTAAAATAACAGCCATCTTAAAAAAAACTCTTTCCATTAACGGTGCGTCCCAGATGGCAAGTGAATTTCCAAAAACGAAAAATTACAATAGAACATTAAAAACAGAGCGCATTTTTTATGCGTAATGTTTTATCTCCGAAAATGAGCGTACATTGACTCTA
>CAYXEE010000485.1:0-1811 GCA_964463935.1 uncultured Chitinophagaceae bacterium
AAAACGATTGAGCGATTCGTGGTACGAAAACTTAAAGAAAAAATACAATCCAATAGTAAACAAAGAGACGGCGCAAAAAGCATTTTCAGCGCAGTAATAAATTTCATTTGCCGTAAAGCAGAAGTTTGCGTTTTTACGCAAGCTTCTGCTTTCGTATTTTTTGCGCTGTTAATTTTTTCCGGATGCGAGCGGCAGCAAAATAATGCAACAATTATTGCGCGTTTGAACGACCAGTCGCTGACGCTTGAAATGATTCGCAGTCAACTAGATTCTTCGCAGCAATTAACGCCGGAAATTATTCAACAGTTTGCAAACCGCTGGATAACCGATGAGATGCTCTTTCAAGAAGCGCGCCGGCACGGATTAGATATTTCCGACGACGTGCAGAAAAAACTTAACGAGGCAAGACGCCGGCTTGCAATTGCGGCATTATTAGAAAAAGAAGTTTACGAAAAAGCGTCTGATGAAATCCCTCAAAATGAAATTGTGGAATATTATCAATCGCATCTTAACGAATTTGCGCTGCGCGAAAACCTTTTGTGGATTTCTTCCGCGGTCTTTGCAGAACAAAAATCTGCAAGCGATTTTCGCGCATCTGCGCTCGGCAATACGGGATGGAGCGAAAGCGTAAACCTATTTCGTTCCGATATCGGCAAAGGAATGATTGCGGTAAGCGATTCGCTTTTTTTTACGGCATCAACGCTCTATCCGCCGGAATTGTGGAAAGTTGCTTCCGCGCTCGGAAAATACGAAGTTTCTTTTCCGGTAAAAACCAGCGCCGGATATTTTGTACTTCGTTCGTTGGGACAGTTTTCATCCGGTATGTCTGCGCCGTTGGTAAAGGTTGCCGAAACAATCCGGCAGCGAATTACAATGGAGCGCCGAAGAGAGCAATACAATAAATTTATAGAATCTCTGCGAAAGCGCTCCGCCGTGCAGACATTTTTTTCAACAACAGATTCAACAATACAATAGATACAATAACATATGAAGACAGTTCGTTTTATTTTTTGCGTATTGCTGCTCTCAACAATTGCTACAGCGCAAACAACGCTGGACAAAATAATTGCAATTGTAGATAAAGAAGTTATTACGCTTTCCGATTTGAATTTTACATTACAACAGGTTGCGCTTCAAAATAGTTTAAATCCTTCCCTGCCCGAAGTGCGCGAGAGAATTATTGACGGAATGATTAACGATAAACTTGTTCTTGCGCAGGCAATTTTAGACAGCATTGTTGTCGGGGACGACGAGGTTACGGAACAATTGGAGCGGCAGATTAACAATTTAATCGCGCGCGCCGGTTCGCAGGAACGTTTGGAAGAGTTGTACGGAATGTCCGTCGGTAAAATGAAGCGCGACTACCACTACCGCGAACTGATTCGCAAACAGATGCTGGTGCAAAAAATTCAGCAGCAACGGCAGGCGCAGCTTTCCGTTTCGCGCAGAGAAGTAGAAGAATTTTTTTCTACATATAAAGACAGCATTCCCAAAGTTCCAACAGAATATGAGTTGAGCCATATTTACATTGAACCCAAACCGGATTCAACCGTGTTGAAATCTATGTATGCGAAAGCTAACGCCATAGCGGACAGCATTCGTAAAGGCGGGGATTTTGCGGCGTTTGCAAAACGGTATTCATCCGACGGCACGGCGGCATACGGCGGAGATCTTGGATTTGCGCGGCGCGGTTCGTTTGTAAAAGAATTTGAAGAAGCGGCATTTACTTTAAAAGAAGGAGAAGTTTCTAAACCGATTAAAACGCAATTCGGAATTCACATTATTCAATTAGCGGAAAGACGCGGAGAATC
>CAYXEE010000486.1:0-1799 GCA_964463935.1 uncultured Chitinophagaceae bacterium
CGGCTTCTATCGGCAACATTTTGCAGAACTGTATCAACCGCAATAAACAGCATCGAATCATTTTGCCCTATTCCGTCTGTATATCCTGAAATATCAAATGGAGTATCGCCGCCGTTATACGTACCGCTTTTATCATTGTCTAAGAATAACGACCATGTTAACGGAAGCGATGAAGAACGAGCAAACAATGCCGTATCTATCTTATTACCACGGTTTGTTAATTTGATTTTGTAATAGATTGCTTGGCTTACATTAACAGAATCTGCATCGTTATCTGTTGTAAATGCTTTGCCTATGGTTGCAACTTTAATATCCCACGCCGCTTTTTGCTGAACCGTACTTGTGGTTGGTCCTCCCGGTGGTTTTTCACGACGGTTGCTGATGCTGTCCGTGTAATCCATATATGCTTTATTGGAAATTACTGTTCCTGCAGGTACACTGTCATTAACCGTTACTTGGAATGTCATCTGACCAGTCATTGCACCAGAAATACTTCCATTGTTTCCAATGTTAATCCACTCAACAGCACGAGAGCCAGCATTATATGAAACGGTACCGCCGCCATTCACAACCGTTGCACTTCCGCCAACGTATGTTACGTTAGCATCAAGTGTGTCGCGTAAGAATGCATTTTCAGCAGTTCCAGTACCATTATTTGTATAATTGATGGTATATGTAATCACTTGACCGGGCTGTGGAGTTCCATTATTGTTTGTCTTCGTCAAGCTAACATCTGCCGTACGAGTTTTAATAGAATCTCTTACCCACGCGCTTGCAGTATCATACTGCACGCTGGCTGTATCGGTAAATGTTGATGACACAAATGTGCGAATTGTATCAAGAACATTGCTCGGCGTTCCAAATGGAACAAACAAGCGAACAATAATTTTATACTGCGCATCGGCGGCAAGATTGGAAATTGTTGAAACAGTTGTGTTTTCACCTTCATCCAATATTCCGTTGCCGTTGGCATCATAGAAAATTGTTGCAGCCCAGCTTGCAGAATCTGCTGTAGATATATTATAGGTATCCGTACCGTTACCAGTATTGGTTACGATATGCGGGAAGTAAACAAACATACTATCGCTAGAATATTTTAAACTTCCTGCAGGCGTTAAAGTTACGCCGGGAACTTGTTCAACCGTTACCTCTGCGGTATCGGAATAAACAGGATCGAAATCTCCGCCTGAAAGATCTTTGTACGTCATAGAAGCAACGTTCTTAATCTTTGTACCGGCAGGAGTTCCTGCGGCGAATGCGGAAGTAGCGGAAATTGCTAACAACGCGCAAACGATCCCAAGAAGAACTATCTTGGATTTCATAAGTACCCCCTTCATTTGGTTTGTTATTTGTTTTTGTTTCATTTTATTTATTTCAATTTTGTTCATACATCGTTAACTAATCCTTTCTCTCACGGTGGAGGTTTCGGTTCCGGACTACGAATATTTTGTTTCATAATTTTTCCTTTTAATTTTAAATTTTTATTTCAATATCACTTTAAATGTGGCTTTGCGCTCTTCACCGGGATAAATTGCTTCCTTAAAATTCCATGTAATTCCGGTTACTGCGCCAATTTTCGGTAAATTAACTTTCTCTCTAGCAAATGTAATCGTTCCGCCTTCTCCGCCGGCGCTGTTATCCAGATACACCGTGTTTAATGGAATTGGATTGGTAACAGTAATATCAGCCGCAGGAGCAGAGCCGATGTTGTGATAAATTATTGTATATAAAACCGTATCGCCCGGCGTAACGCTTTTTTTATCTGATACTGTTTCTACAGCCATATCCGGCGCTAATCG
>CAYXEE010000487.1:0-1798 GCA_964463935.1 uncultured Chitinophagaceae bacterium
TCGGCTGACCCTCTATCTGCTGTTGAGCAATGGAAAACGAAGTTATGAAAATACACAGGGAAAAAGTTAAAATTACTCGCATCGCAGATTCTTTATACACCGGAGACACTCTTTAATATTCGTTGAACGTAATTTTTTGAGGTAGATTTGGTTGTGCGCAGCTGCTCGCTTACAAGTCCGAAGCGGCGTTCGCGCGATTGATATGATTCTATTGCTTTATATAATTCTTTGCGGCGGAAATCGGGCCACAATACATCTGTTACATACATTTCTGAATATGCTAACTGCCACAATAAAAAATTCGAGATACGTAATTCGCCGCTTGTTCGCACCAGCAAATCTGGATCGGGAATTCCATGCGTGGCAAGATAATTTGTAATTAACGCATCATCCACTTTCCCCGAATGAATTTTCCCTGATTTAACATCTTCGGCAATTCTTTTTACGGCTTGCAAAATATCCCATCTTCCACTGTAACTTAATGCAAGCACAAGCGTTAATCCGGTGTTGTTTTTTGTTAATTCAATTACATCAAGAAATTCATCCTGCGCATCTTGAGGAAGCGCGCTGAAGTCGCCGATAGTTTTCAAACGAACATTATTAGCGTGCAAACGGTCGCACTCATCGCGCAAAGAACTAACAAGCAGACGCATTAAAATTGAAACTTCATCTTTCGGTCTTTTCCAATTTTCAGTAGAAAATGTGTACAGCGTAAGATACTTTACGCCAACCTGCCCGCACGCTTCTACAACATCTCGAACAGAATTCACACCTTCATGATGTCCTGCAACACGAGGCAATGCGCGCTTTTTTGCCCATCTCCCGTTCCCATCCATAATAATTGCAATATGGTCGGGAATTTTCCCCTGCTTTTGCAGCTGCTCTTGTAATTTTTTATCCTGACCCGTCGAACGAGTCATTGTTTTAGCCAATGTTGAAAACTCCGATTGTTTGCTAATACAAAAAAGAAACTTACTCGCGCTATTGCAAGTAAGTTAGCATATAAAGATACTCTTTTATTGAAAAATTTGCAATGAAATGTTCTTAGTAAGAACGGTAATTTTTTATTATTAGACGGCTAAAAATTAAGAACGTTCGCCTGCTTTTTACTATTTCCCGGAAAGTTTTTTAAGAATTTCATTCGTTACAGTTTGAAATACAAGTTCTGATTGGATTGGTATCCAGTTCAATCTTTTTTCTTTCCGAAACCACGTTAATTGTCGCTTTGCAAAATGCCGCGTATGTTGTTTTATCAATTCAATCATTCGGTCCATTGAAATCTCACCCTTCAAATATTGAAATGCTTCTTTGTATCCAACAGTTTGCAAAGAATGCAGCGAATTTGAAAACCCAAGATTTTTAAGTTGCCGCACTTCTTCTAAAAAACCATCGGATAACATTGTATCAACGCGAGAATTGATGCGTTGGTACAAAACTTCTCTTTTCCAATTTAAACCGAACCAAAATGAATTGTATAGTCGTTCTTTTTTTTGCTCCAGATGAAATTGTGAAATTGGAATTCCTGTTTCGTAATACACTTCTAATGCGCGCAGAACTAACGGCGTTCTATTAGCGGGGTATTTTTGAGCAGAAATCGGATCAACCTTTTCTAATTCTTTGTGAAGATTTTCTGCGCCATATTTTTTTAATTGCTCTTCTAAATTTTGACGAACATTTTTTGAAAATTTTGGCTGTTCAAAAAAACCATCAACCAGCGCCTGAATGTACAAACCCGTGCCGCCGCACACTATCGGCAATTTATTCCGCAGCAGTATTTCGGAAATTTTTTTTCGTCCCT
>CAYXEE010000488.1:0-1794 GCA_964463935.1 uncultured Chitinophagaceae bacterium
GAATTTTTTTTAACAGCCCGCTAAACACATTGTTGCGGAGACGCAGAGAATTTTTTTTGAAAAAATTTTCCAACCTACTTTGCGTCTTTGCATGAGATCAAACATTATTTTCTGAAAGGATTTTTATATGGCAAAAAAGAAAATCGTCCGCAGACAAAAAACACGCAGCACAAAAAAAGTACGAAAACAAAAATTGATTTCTGTCTCTCCGGCTCTTGCAAAGAATGAAATCCCGGAAATTTCATCTCACCAAAATCCGTATGAAATTGTACTTCATAATTATGAACTTGCAGCAAAGAAACTGCAGCTTTCCGATGAAATTTCTACGCTCATAAAAACTTCCGATAGAGAATTGCGCGTAGAATTGCCCGTGCGTATGGATGACGGAAAACTTCATTCGTTTATCGGATACCGCGTTCAGCACAACAATGCGCGCGGTCCATATAAAGGAGGAATTCGCTATCACCACGAAGTAGATTTAGATGAAGTGCGCGCTCTTGCATCGTTAATGACGTGGAAAACAGCCGTTGTAGATATTCCATTCGGCGGCGCAAAAGGAGGCGTAACGGTTGATACCACAACGCTTTCTGCCGGAGAATTGGAACGACTGACGCGCGCGTTTGCTTCCAAAATTGATTTGATTATCGGCGCATCGGAAGATATACCTGCGCCCGATGTGAATACTAACGCGCAAACAATGGCGTGGCTGATGGATGAATACAGCAATCGGCACGGCTACACGCCCGCAGTTGTTACAGGAAAACCGATTGAACTCGGCGGTTCGCTCGGACGCGAAGAAGCAACCGGACGTGGGGTCTGTATTGCTTTACGCGAAGCGGCGAAAACATACAAGTTGGATTTGAAAAAAATTTCCGTTGCAATTCAAGGATTCGGAAATGTCGGCACGCATACGGCAAGAATTCTTGAGCAGGAAATGGGAGTTAAAGTTGCTGCAATCAGCGATGTGCGCGGCGGAATTTACAACCAACGCGGAATTCGTTATACCGATGCGCTTCAACAATTGAAAAATACCGGTTCAGTCGCAGGATTAAAAAATTGCGTGAAACTGACGAACGAAGAATTGTTAGAATTAAAATGCGATGTGCTGATTCCCGCCGCGCTTGGAAACGTGCTGACAAAACAGAACGCGGACAAAGTAAAAGCAAAAATTATTATTGAAGCGGCAAACGGACCGACAACATTTGAAGCGGATGAAATTTTTTCTTCGCGCAATATTCCCGTAGTGCCGGATATTTTTGCCAATGCCGGCGGCGTTACCGTAAGTTATTTTGAGTGGGTGCAAAATGTTCAACGCTTCCGATGGGAATATGCAAAAGTGATTTCAGAATTAGAAAAAACGATGACAACAGGGTACGCTTCGGTTGTGAGCGCTTCGGAAAAGTACAAAGTTCCTCTGCGCATCGGCGCATTTATTCTTGCCGTTAATAGAGTTGCAAAAGCGGCAATGTTGAGAGGGATGTAAATTATTTTTGTTTTCGTTCAGCCATCGGATAGCTCCAAAAGAAGCGGCAAAATTCAAGCTATCCGATGGCTTAGTCTTTCGCAAGTCTCATGTTGTGATGGCTTGTTTGAACGTAAATTTAATTTGCTTTTAGCTTATTTTGTTCGTACTGTTTTACAGTTAAACAGCGTAAGCGAATTTAATTAACCAGAAGCAAAAACAGTTATGACTTCCCAACGTCCGGCTAAAACATTTCTCTTTCAAAGTGCGGCAAATATTTTTGCCCGCACTTGTCCGCCGAATCCGCCTGAGGCGGAGAAGGAGGAAAGTAT
>CAYXEE010000489.1:0-1786 GCA_964463935.1 uncultured Chitinophagaceae bacterium
GTAATACCACAAGAACAAGAATTACAACTGCTAATTTTGCCAACGTAATAAAACTTGGTAATACAAGCGATGGATATTCGTATAGTTTGTCTTTCCAAATTCAACGTCCTGCAATAGATGGTTTTGGTGGTTCGCTGGCATATAACTATGGAATTGCTAAAGATAAAAACAGTTTAGGTTCTTCGGTTGCTCTTTCAAATTGGCAGAATACGCCTACCGGCGGCAATCCGAACAATCCGCCGCTTACAACTTCAAATTACCAAATTAAACATCGCGTTGTCGGAACGATAAATTACATTGAAAACTTTGTTTTAGATCATAAAACAACTTTTTCAATGACATATATTTATCAATCCGGCAGACCGTATTCGTTTATTATTGACGGCGATGTAAACGGCGATGGAAATACATCGAATGATCTTATTTATGTTCCAAAAAATAAAGGAGATATTTTACTTGTAAATTCTGGAACAAGCACGGTTGCGCCTCAAAGCGTGTACGACGCGTTAGATAATTTCATCAGCAGTATTCCGGCGTTAAACGACCAGCGTGGAAAAATATTTGAACGCAACTCCGCCATTGAACCGTCAAACATTCGAACGGATTTACACATTAGTCATTTAATTCCAACGTTAGACAAACAATCGGTTGAATTAACTTTCGATTTGCTGAATGTTGGTAACTTTATCAGCAAAGATTGGGGAATTGTAAAATTTATGAATTTCCAAACCGACCAATTATTGCGCTTCGAAGGATATGATATTGGAAGTGGTACAGGAAATACTAAACGCCCGCGATATAGTTATCGCGCAAGAGAAGAACGCTTCCAAATTGACCAGATTGAGTCGCGCTGGCAAGTGCAACTTGGAATTCGATATAATTTCTAATTTCTTGTAATTTTTTTTTCAAAGCTCTGTTTCGTTACGGCGGGACAGGGCTTTTTTGTTTTTGGAGTTAGCGTAAAGAAATCGTAAATTTACTCAACAAACAGTAACTCGAAACCTCGCACGTCTCAGAGACCTGTGAGGTTTTTTAGCAAAATAAAAAATGAAAATTTATACAAAAACAGGCGATACAGGCGAAACGGCGCTCTTTGGCGGCGAGCGTGTTCCCAAAGATACGCTTCGCATAGAGGCATACGGCTCTGTTGATGAATTGAATTCGATTCTTGGAGTTGTTCGCTCGTTGAAACCTGTGAATGAAATAGAAAAAATTTTGGCAAAACTCCAGAATGATTTATTTGCTGCAGGCGCCGACCTTGCAACGCCTTTGAACAATAAAAATTCTATTATTCCGAGAATTAAAAATTCGCATTCGCGCGCATTGGAAAAAATTATTGACCGGTTAGAACTGCAATTGCATCCGCTAAAAACATTTATCCTTCCCGGCGGAACGGCAATTGCTTCGCAATTACATTGTGCAAGAACCGCGTGCAGAAGAGTGGAACGGAATGTTGTCCGGCTTTCGCACAATGAAAATATCGGGAATGCAATACTTGTGTATCTCAATCGTCTTTCAGATTTGTTATTTGTTATGGCGCGGTATGCAAATATGATAGAATCTGAAAAAGAGACTGAATGGATAAGCGAAAGGACATCTCGCAAAACTCACAAATAAATTTTCTCGCAGAAGCGCCAAGCCGCAAAAAATAGTTTTTAAACAATAATTTGCGCCTGCCGAAGGTGGCGAAGCCATGCCCTTGGCACATCACTTTGTGATATGGGACTTTGCCCGCCAACCACATAATTTTAAAGTTGCCGGGTTGCGAGAGATGTTTTTAGAGGCG
>CAYXEE010000490.1:0-1760 GCA_964463935.1 uncultured Chitinophagaceae bacterium
TACAACCATAGGAAATATTTTTAGCGAAGTTTCTGTTAATGAAGAAATGTTGAATTCAATTGTAGAAAAAATATGATTGCATCAGAACCAATAATTAAAGTCGGTGTCATCGAAAATTACAAAGAAATATGCGGAACGCTTCATCAAAAATACCGCATTGCCGATGATGTAATAGTGAGCGGAGAATTTCGCGCGGTTATTTCCGAAGAAGACGTTTTGGTGTACGGCGGAAAAGATATTGAATTACTAAAAGGAAAAGAAATTCAATTTATTCCGCTTAACGGCGGAGAATTTACGCTTAACGATGTTGTGTTTGGAATAAATTTTCACTGGGAACGGAAAGAAAATCAAACATTTCAAGGCGGGCTGAAAATTGTTGCGCGAAAAAATAGAACATTAACGGCAATAAATGAAATTTCAGTTGAAAAATATTTGGCAAGCGTCATCTCTTCCGAAATGAGCGCGACGGCGCCGATGGCGTTACTAAAAGCGCATGCAATAACATCGCGCAGTTGGCTAGTTGCAATGCTTGAGATGAAAAAGAAATTTTCAACGCTCGGAATTCCTTCGCAGCGCTCGTTCCAAACAGAAAGCGAACTGATTCGCTGGTACGACAGAGAGGATCACGATATTTTTGACGTGTGCGCTGACGACCATTGCCAGCGGTATCAAGGAATTTCAAAAATAATTTCAGAATCTGCGCAACAAGCAATTAACGAAACGCGCGGAATATTTTTAACGTACGAAAATGAAATTTGCGACGCTCGATTTTACAAAGCGTGCGGCGGATTGACAGAAGTTTTTGAAAATGCCTGGGCAAATACTCCAATTCAATATTTACAATGCGTCAGCGATTCGCAAACCGAACACCCGCATATTCATACTGAGCAGGAAGCAGAGCAGTGGATTGTATCTTCTCCCGATGCTTTTTGCAATACAACAGACGGAAATATTCTGCGGCAGATTCTTCCATCGTTCGATCAAGAAACAACAGATTTTTTCCGATGGAACGTTGAATACAACGTTGACGAACTTTCTGAACTTGTAAAGAAAAAATCGGGAATTGATTTCGGTATAATTCTCAATCTTATTCCTATTCAGCGCGGACCTTCCGGCAGAATTGTAAAATTAAAAATTGAAGGAACAAAAAATTCTCTTGTTGTCGGCAAAGAATTGGAAATTCGGCGTTGGCTTTCACAAAGCCATTTATACAGTTCCGCGTTTATTGTTGAGCGAAAAGAAAATAAATTTATTTTTAAAGGCGCAGGCTGGGGACACGGAGTAGGTTTGTGTCAAATCGGCGCCGCGGTGATGGCGGTAAAAGGATATTCGCCGGAAGAAATTACAAAACATTATTTTAGAAATGCAGAACTGAAAAAGTTATATTGATGATAGTAACTTCAGTAATTAACCACAAAAGCACAAAGATCGCAAAGTAGATGAAAGAACTAAATCCCGAAATTGAATCGTTAGCACATTCAGTGATTGGCGCTGCGATAGAAGTTCATAAAATTTTAGGACCGGGCTTTTTAGAAAGTGTTTATGAATCTGCGCTTTGTTATGAGTTGGAAAAAAATAATATTTCTTTTGTACGCCAATATAAAATTGGCGTGCGCTATAAGGATGTAGAAGTTGGAGAAGGGCGCATAGATATTTTGGTTGAAAATAAATTAATTGTGGAACTTAAAACGGTTGATAGTTTTTTACCGATACACAAAGCACAAGTTATATCATATCTGAAAACTACAGGACTCCAACTA
>CAYXEE010000491.1:0-1757 GCA_964463935.1 uncultured Chitinophagaceae bacterium
TATGCTTAAGAATAAAAGTTTCAGCTCCGTAGGAGCGACCTGAACAAATTTACCAGAAAAGAAATAAAATAGGTCGTTCCTACGGAACTTTTTCACATTTATGATTTTTATTACAAACAGTCAGCTCCTAACGGAGTTTTTATCTTATGGGCTGTTGAAAAAGGAAAAATTCGCCACGAATTTCACAAAAACAATTTTAGGACACTCTGTTTTTGACTCATATATCGATATCTGTATTTTCAATTCGTATGATTCGCGGCTAACAAAAGAGTTTTTCAGTACACTGTTAAAGTTTTCATAATGCTATGCCAGAATATTCCACCCTTCTCTAATCACAGATTAACTTCTATGAAATCGGATTTCCCTTTCGAAAACATTCCGCACTCTCAAAGCGATAAACTGCTCCATTCGCAGGGTTATGACCTGATACAGGAATATGTTTCTATTGTTCAACAACTTCCACAACCGCATTCAACTGTAATTGAACTTGCAACAGGCACAGGAAGAATGTGCACGGTTCTTTCTCATTTTTTCCAAACAGTCATCACAGGAGATATTTCTCTTTTAAATTTTCCTCGCGCACAACAACGGATTCCAAAACAATATTTAGAAAGAGTGAATTTTCTTCAATTGAATATGGAGCGGCTTCCATTTTGTTCCGGCTCCATTCCAACTATTGTTTGTACAAACACTTTGCACGAAGTTGAAAATCCGAAATTGTGTTTGCAAGAGATGATTCGCGCAGTTCGCAGCGATGGAATTCTTGTTGTCGGTGATTTTAATAATACCGGTTTTGAAGTAATGCAAAAAATTCACGAAACGGTGTATCACAACAACCACAACGAAGGGAGCATATCGCTGAACGAAATTGAGGAGATTCTTCGCTCGCATTTTCGTTCGGTTACATTGTTTTCAACGCCGCTAAACCTCACATTTTTTGCTGAAAGCAAGATATGATTTACTGAAAACTGGCATTTGCCCACTTTTTGTGAAGATGGATTACGATGGAGTCCACCATAAAAGTGGACTCCATCGTAAATATTATTTTACCAGCGTAAAATGTTTTGTTGCAGAAAATTTTCCGGCGCGAAGCGTATAATAATAAACGCCGCTGCTTAAGTTAGAGGCATTAAAATGCGCAGTATATCTTCCCGCCGTTCTAAATTCATTAACCACTGTTGCAACCTGTTTGCCGAGCATATCAAATACTTCTATGCTTACATTTGCATCTTCCGGCAATTCATAATTGATTGTTGTTGTCGGGTTAAATGGGTTGGGAAAGTTTTGTGCAAACGAGAATTGTGTTGGCGTTTCAATAATTTCTGCTCCGCGTTTATATGGCGCTGCATTATTTATACTGACTACGCTTGAATAATCTGACGTGTAAGGATGATAATCTTTTGCACGGATTTTGTAATACAGTGTGCTATTTCCGCCTATGGCAAAATCCGGATCGGTAAAGGTCGTTCCTGTCGTTGTTTCAATAAGATTGTAATTTGCACCCAATTTTCTCCAAATCTCATATTGTTGAATATCCGGTTCGGGATTTCTTGCCCACTGCACCTGTATTCCTGATGATGTGTTGATGCTTACACCGCTGGGCGTTACAGGCGCAACGTCGTACTGGCGGTATTTAAGATACGATGATTCGGAATTGCGCCACACAACAAACAAATCGTTAGTTACTGCCGTTGCATCAAACGAACCAAGATATTGATCTCCAAATTCCAATTCTGAACTCCACGAACTGCCGTTGT
>CAYXEE010000492.1:0-1748 GCA_964463935.1 uncultured Chitinophagaceae bacterium
ATGACGGGATTCAGGTTTTGAGTCCTTAAACATCATTTTGCGTAACTTCAGTTACGAATAAATAATCGCAACAGTTTTGTTAAATTACATTACACCGCTGCGCCTTCTGTTTGATTGGAAAGATACTGCGCGAGTCCCATTTGTTCAATCTGCGCACGTTGAACTTCTGCCCAATCAACATGACCTTCTTCCATTTTTAAAATCTTTACCAGCAAATCCGCCGTGGATTGATCGTGAACTTCGCGCGCAAGAGCAATGGCGTCGTTATATGCGCGAATTGCGCCGGCTTCCGCTTCTTCATCATTCGTTACCATTTCTTGAACGCTTTTTCCAATTTTCATCGGGCGCAGATTATTGACAACGGGCATTCCTTCAAGAAATAAAATGCGTTGAATCAGCCATTCCGCATGGCGCATTTCATCTATCGCTTGTTTTTCAATTGCTTTGTGAAGTTTTTCGTAACCCCAGCTGTCGCACATTTCAGAATGCACCATATATTGATTGATTGCGCTAAGTTCATCGGAAAGAAGTTCGTTAAGCACGGCGATTAGTTTTTCGTTTCCCTTCATTGCAGGTCTCCTAAAAAGTTAATGTAGTAAAGTAAAAAGAGGAATTTGTCGTAAGCTACTGAAGCATTAGGCGAAATGCAAGCCGTTATTGACTGAAGTTACGCATACGGTCATGCTGAGCGATGCACGCTTAAGTTTATAAGGTCATCCTTCGACACATCCTTAAAAAGCAAAGGATTTGCTCAGGATGGCCGTAATTTTTTGTGCCGAGTCGAAGCATTTTTTGATTTTGCGTAACTTCAGTTATTGAACGTAAAATTGAGAAAATTTAATAAATCTGAGTATATTTAGTTATTATGAAAACAGAAAAAATTTTACTCGGCGCGCACATGTCAATTTCCGGCGGCGTTCACACTGCTGTTGACCGCGCAACTTCAATCGGCTGTACGGCATTGCAGGTATTTACAAAAAATAACAATCAGTGGAACGGAAAACCATTTTCTGAAAACGATATTGCCTTTTACAAAACTAAAATTGAGGCGGCGGGAATTGCGCCCGTAGTTTCACACGATTCGTATTTAATCAATCTGTGCGCAACAAATTCTGAAATTCTGAAAAAATCGCGCGCCGCTTTTATTGATGAAGTAGAACGGTGTGAAGCGCTGGGAATTCCACTTCTCAATTTTCATCCCGGTTCGCATCTTGGCGCCGGCGATGGCGAAGGAATAAAACGCATCTGCGAAAGTTTGAACATTGCTCACGACACAACGAAAGATTTTAAAACCAAAAGCGTTCTTGAAGCAACCGCCGGACAGGGAACAAATATCGGTTACAAATTTGAACACCTTCGCGCAATAATAGACGGCGTTGAAAATCCTGAACGAATGGCTGTCTGCATTGATACGTGCCATATTTTCGCCGCCGGTTACGATATTGGAACAGAAGAAGGATACGAAAAAACTTTTCAAGAATTTGATTCCATTGTTGGTTTAGAAAGACTTGCTGCATTTCATATCAACGATTCTAAAAAAGGACTCGGCTCGCGCATTGACCGCCACGAACACATCGGCAAAGGAGCGATTGGTTTAAATGGATTTCGTCTGCTGATGAATGATACTCGGTTTGCGCACATTCCAAAAATTTTAGAAACTCCGAAAAGCGACGACCTGCACGAAGATGTTGAAAATATGCGCGCGCTGAAAAATTTGATTAAAGCATAACCCAAAAGGCGGAAAAACT
>CAYXEE010000493.1:0-1740 GCA_964463935.1 uncultured Chitinophagaceae bacterium
ACAAACCACTATGAATTCACAATTTCATGAATAACTATTCTACAAAATTATTTTTACAAAAAGTCCGATTTCTGTTGAACCAGTACAAAACAACAAATACCGTTCGATATTTTCAGCACGACCCGCTGCAGCGAGGAACGCTTTCCAATAATCACGTTCTTGCAATTCACGATGATCCGTACGAATCAGATTCAATTTTGTGGATTGGTACAGACGGCGGCGGTTTGAACAGATTTAATACAAAAGAAGAGACGTTTTCCTATTTTACAAAAAAAGATGGAATGCCTAATGATGTGGTCTATGGAATTTTAGAAGATGAGCAAAAATATTTTTGGATAAGTACAAATAATGGTTTGGTGAAATTTAATCCGAAAACAAGCGAGATGCGATTGTATGATGTGCAGGATGGACTTCAGAGTAATGAATTTAACAGAAATGAATATTACAAAATTGCAGAAGGGAAATTATATTTCGGCGGAGTGTACGGGTACAATACGTTCTTTCCAAAGCACATAAAAGATAATGCCGTACAACCTGCGCTTGTCATAACCGATTTCCGATTGTTCAATACGTCAGTTTCACACGGCGATGCCGCCTCGCCGTTGAAAAAATCTATTGTTGAAATTGACAGTATTGTTCTCAAATACTCTCAAAATATGTTTACATTTCAATTCGCCGCGCTGGATTTTAATGTTCCGCGAAAAAACCGGTACCGTTATATGCTTAAAGGATTTGACGAACATTGGATAACAGCGGGACCATCGCGAACGGCAACCTACACAAATCTAAATCCGGGCGAATATACTTTTCGAGTTATCGCATCCAACAGCGACGGCGTGTGGAATGAAACAGGGGAATCAATTTCGGTTGTTATCATTCCGCCGTTTTGGATGACGTGGTGGTTTCGCGGAGCGTTAATTCTCTTTTTCCTTTCTTTCGGACCAATAATTTATTTTGTGCGAATCAATCAACTTAAAAGAGAAAAAACGCGGCAGCAGGAAGTATCGCAGCTTCTTATTCAAAGTCAAGAACAAGAACGTAAACGCATTGCACAGGAAATGCACGACAGTTTAGGACAAGAACTTCTTGTAATAAAAAACAGAGCGGTTATTGGATTGAAAACAGCCGCCGAAGGGACAAAGGAAAGAGTTCAATTAGAAAAAATTTCTGACCATGCCTCGTCCATATTAAAATTAGCGAGAAGTATTTCACATTCGCTGCGTCCGCCGGAATTAGACCGGCTAGGAATTTCAGAAACGATTCGCGCATTGCTGCATAATGTACAGGATGTGGCATCGTATAAAGTATTGGCGGAAATTGATGAAATAGACGGCGTGCTGCCGAAAGAGCAGGAAATTAATTTTGTCCGAATCATTCAAGAATCATTAAGCAATATTGAAAAACATGCGAATGCTACACAAATGCGATTGACAATAGTGCGAACAGAAAAATTAGTCGTTCTTTCAATTCAGGATAACGGCAAAGGATTTTCACCTGAACAAATTCACCAAGGAATTGGATTGGCAGGAATTTATGAACGTGTGAGAATTTTGCATGGAAATATTTCGATTCAATCGCAGTTGGAAAAAGGAACAACAATTTTAATAACAGTTCCAATAATTAAGTAGAACAAACATTCTTGTTTGTTCTTGTTTGTTCAAACATTCTTGTTTGTTCGAAGAATCGGACAATCAGGAATGATTATCCAACGGGAAAAATTATCACATTATTTTCGGGACA
>CAYXEE010000494.1:0-1735 GCA_964463935.1 uncultured Chitinophagaceae bacterium
ATTGACGGCGTCATAATTTCCCGCGCAGTTGATGTTGGACAAACTGTTGCTGCAAGTTTATCTGCGCCGACAATTTTTACCATTGCAAACGATTTAACAAAAATGCAAGTGCAGGCAAACGTTGACGAAGCAGATATTGGTAAAGTTCAAGTCGCTCAGGAAGTTTCTTTTACTGTTGATGCGTATGCAGAACAACCATTCAAAGGCAAAGTTCGTCAGGTGCGTTTAAATCCGGTAACGCAGCAAAATGTTGTAAACTATGTTGTGATAATAGATGTGCCGAATATTGAACTGAAATTAATGCCGGGAATGACGGCGACGGTAACAATTCTTGTAACAAAAAAAGAAGCTGTACTGAAAGTTCCAACCGTAGCGCTTCGCTATAATCCGCCGCAAGAGCAAATAGAAGTAAAAAAAGATTCAGCAAACAATAATCGTGGAGAAGGCGGCGGCGATGATTCTGCGCGCACAGAGCGCCGAAGACAATGGCAGCAGCGAATGCAGCAAGAAGGGGGCGGCGGCGGATTTGGATTTGGCGGCGGTTCAGGCGGCAATATGAACCCGCAGGAAATGCAGCGCAGAATGGCATCGCGCGGTTTCGGACGGCTATGGGTTTTAAACGCAAATAAAAAACTTGAGCCGCTTATGGTTCGCACCGGACTTTCTGATGGAACATATACAGAAATTGTTCGCGGAAAAATTGAAGAAGGTCAAGAAATTGTTGTGGGAACAATTGTGCAGCGTCCCGCGGGAGCAACAGGTACGCTCTTCTCTCCGCAGCAGCAAGGCGGCGGCGGTAGAGTGCGATTCTAAAACATATAAGAAAGACATCTGGCGAAACGATCGCTTTGTCATTTGTCTTTTTAAAAATGGAAAGATTTTTGAAAGAATATAATGTCCGAACATTCATTAATTACAGTTTCACATCTTCATAAAACTTATACAATGGGCGATGTAGAAGTTCATGCTTTGCGCGGAGTTTCATTGGAAATTCAACGCGGAGAATTTGTTGCTATTATGGGCGCATCCGGTTCCGGCAAATCTACATTTATGAATATTCTCGGCTGTCTCGATATTCCGACAAAAGGAGAATATATTCTCGATGGCGTAACTATTGGCAGGTTAGATAAAAATGAACTTGCAAAAATTCGCAACCAAAAAATCGGATTTGTGTTTCAAGGATTTAATTTACTTTCACGAACTTCTGCGTTGGAAAATGTAGAACTTCCATTGTTCTACAATAATGTCAGCAATCAATACCGCCGCGATAAAGCAATGCAAACGCTTTCAATAGTCGGACTTACGGACCGCTCGCATCACCTGCCGAATCAACTTTCCGGCGGACAGCAGCAGCGCGTTGCTATTGCACGTTCGCTTGTAAACGATCCTTCTATTATTCTTGCCGATGAACCGACTGGAAATCTGGACAGTAGAACAAGCGTTGAAGTGATGGGAATTTTTCAAGAACTTAACAAAAAAGGCATCACCATAATTCTTGTTACACACGAACACGATATTGCAGAATATGCAAAACGCAGCGTAATCTTCAGAGATGGAAAAATTAACCAAGATGTTGTTGTAGAAAAAAGACGAATTGCTGAAGAAGAAATAAAAAATCTTCCAGTTCTTGCTGAAGAAACGGAGAATGAATAATGAGCGTATTAAATGTTTTAAAAGTTGCGTTTCGTTCGCTTGGTAGAAATAAACTCCGCTCGTTTCTTACAATGCTTGGAAT
>CAYXEE010000495.1:0-1732 GCA_964463935.1 uncultured Chitinophagaceae bacterium
GGTTTACACAACAACAATGTTTGAGGTGGAAAAACTTGAAACAGTGTTGCAAATGACAAGCACAATAGAAGGAACATTAAAAAATCATACTTCGTATTACGATATTTTTGCAAGTATTTTCCCGTGCGGTTCGGTTACAGGCGCGCCAAAAATTCGCACTATGCAAATAATTAGCGAACTTGAAAACAATAATCGCGGAGTCTATTGCGGTGCAATCGGCTATTTTGCGCCAAACAATGAAGCGGTGTTTAATGTTCCAATCCGTACTATTGAATTTGATAAAGCAGATAAGAACAAAAAATCCGGCACCATGGGAGTCGGCGGCGGAATAGTGTACGATTCTACAGCAGAAAAAGAATTTGAAGAATGCGTATTAAAAGCAAATTTTCTTACGCAGCAAAAAATTGATTTCTCTCTGCTTGAAACAATAAAATGGAATAAAAAATTTTTCTTTTTGGAAGAGCATCTTGATAGGATGAAAAATTCGGCAGAATATTTTTTTATTCCTTTTGATAGAAAAAAAATTGAATCAGAATTGCCGGCGTTAGAAAAAACGTATTCAGCAGAAACATCATATCGTGTTCGTTTATTGCTTTCGCAAAACGGCGAAATTTCTATTGAAACAACGGTATTATTGCCGCTTACGGTTCTTCCGATAATCAAAATTTCGCCGGAAAAAATTGATACACAAAATAAATTCTATTTTCACAAAACAACGCATCGCCCGCTGTATGATACGTATCGGAATCTTGCGCTGAATGAAAATATTTTTGATTACGTTTTTTTTAATGAAAAAAACGAACTTGCAGAAGGTTCTATTTCCAATATTTTTATTAAAAAAAATGGAACAATGTTCACGCCCAAAAGTTCAGCCGGACTTATTGGAATTTATAGAGAATTTGTTCTAAAAAACGATCTATCCATTATTCAAAAAAATATTTCTATTGATGAATTAAATTCTGCAGATGAAATTTTTATGTGTAATTCCGTGCGCGGCTGGCAGAAAGTTTCGCTTTACGCTGAATAAATTTTTTATTACTTTTTAGTATACTATCATCCAAAGGATTACATGAAATTCATTTTTGCATTACTTCTTTCAACGTCGTTTCTCATTTCCGGCGAACAGTACAGCAAAGTTCGCATCTCGGTTCCGACCAAAAATGATTATTCTCTGCTGGTGAAATTAGGTCTCGCGGTAGATCATAGCGAAGGAAAAATCGGCGGAAGCATAGATATTTTTTTAAGCGAATCTGAATTGCTAAAACTTAAAAAAAATAATATTGGATACACAATAATAATTCAAAATTGGGACAAGTTTTATTCTGAACAATCTGAATACGAAAAAAATATTCGGTTTACAAAATCTGCTCTTGCTCCCGCATATTTTCGTTATGGCTCAATGGGCGGATTTTTAACGCACAATGAAGTACTTCAGCAATTGGATTCGATGCGGCTTCTCTTCCCTTCTCTTATTGCGCAAAAAGAATCTATCGGAGTCAGCATTGAAGGTAGAAAAATTTATGCAATAAAAATTTCTGATAATCCTTCTTTAAACGAAACAAGCGAACCCGAAGTTCTTTACACGTCGCTTCATCACGCTCGCGAGCCGCAAGGAATGATGACAGTAATATATTATATGTGGTGGCTTCTTGAAAATTACGGTAAAGACCCGGAAGCCGCATATCTTGTTAACAATAGACAGATGTGGTTTATTCCCATTGTAAATCCCGAC
>CAYXEE010000496.1:0-1710 GCA_964463935.1 uncultured Chitinophagaceae bacterium
GCATTAGTGGCAACTCCATCTTGCTCAAAGATTTTTTTTGCTGAATTCTTCAACATGCTGTTGTTGAAAAATAAAATTTTCTCTAAATAGTTCTTGCGCAGTCAATACAAAATTTGCTATATTTGTAACGCTCGAAAGAAATATGGGGTCGTAGTTCAGTTTGGTTAGAACGCCTGCCTGTCACGCAGGAAGTCGCGAGTTCGAGTCTCGTCGGCCCCGCTTTTCAATTCCCTAAGCAATACCTAATTAAGTCATTCAGAAATAAGTAGAAAATCTTTTTATTTGATGAAGATTGTTATTATTTCCGCTCGGTATTTTTTTTCTTTTTTGCAAGGTATTGCACCACTCTCATTTGTAATTTCCAAAAAGGTTTTCAATGAATAAGTCGTTTTTAGATTATTTTCTGAAAATCCGTCTGCCGATTATTGTGTTTACAGCGTTAGCATCGCTGGTTGTAACATTTTATTTATCGCGCGCAGAACGGGACGGCGTTGATTATGCGCCGGAACAGCCGATTCCGTATTCTCACAAACTTCATGCAGGTACAATGGGTATTGATTGTCAGTACTGCCATACCGGCGCGTCAAAATCACGACACGCGATGGTTCCTCCCGTTAATACCTGTATGAATTGCCACTCCGTTGCACGAAAAAATAAACCGGACATTATTCGCTTAACGCAATATTACAACGAAGGGAAAATGCTCCCGTGGAAACGAATTCACAAAATTCCCGATTACGCATATTTTAATCACAGCGTACATGTGAATAAAGGAATTACGTGTCAAACGTGCCACGGAGAAATTCAGGAAATGGAAGTTGTGAAGCAAGCAAATTCGTGGACGATGAATAATTGTATAAGCTGTCATCGCAATGCGCCGGTGCTTCTTGCAAATATTCCGGGAATTAAAAAAGGTCCTGAAAACTGCGCCGCGTGTCATAGATAAGGAATTGTGAAAATGAAAAAAGAAAAAATTGTAAATTCTCAACGCCGTGCATTGTTCGCTTCGCTCGGACTCGGCGCGCTTGCAGCCGGTATTGCAAATGCAATGCCGTTGAAATTTTTTATTCCGAAGAAAAAAACTGAAACAACAAACAACGCTGTTTCCGTAGAAATAAATCCGCTGGCAGTTTCGCGCGGGAAACGGAAAACTGCGTCATCACAACGTGAGCTGGCGTAATGGAAAAAAACGGACAAAAATATTGGAAATCGCTCCGCGAGTATTACAACGATACTGCGTCTGAAGAAATAAAAGCGGATGAATTTCTTAAAGGCGTTACGGATGATTTTGAAATTGATTCAATGTCGGGAATTTCTCGCAAGCAATTTATTGCGCTTCTTTCTGCTTCAGCGGCGTTTGCGGCGGCAGGATGTTCAAACTACCGCGATAAAGGCGAAATTGTTCCGTACATAAAAAAGCCGGAAGAAATTACGCTCGGGAAAGCAAATTACTATGCTTCTACCTGTACCGGCTGCGAGCATGCGTGCGGAATTTTAATTAAAACGCGCGAAGGCCGACCGATTAAAATTGACGGAAATCCAGACCATCCGATAAATCAGGGAAAAATTTGTGCGCAAGGACAGGGAAGTATTCTCAATCTTTACGACCCAGAACGATTGAAAGAGCCGATGGCGTTAGAAAATGGAATTTTCTCTTCTCAAACGTGGAAAGAAGTTGATGCGAAAATAATTTCTGCGTTGAATGCTGCT
>CAYXEE010000497.1:0-1671 GCA_964463935.1 uncultured Chitinophagaceae bacterium
CGATTGCGGTAGCGTATCTGTCTTCTATGTGCATCGGGAAAGGATTCAAGATATAATTGAGCGTAACCGAGTTCGCGCGCCGATTCGATACTTTTCTGCATCAGCAAATTTCCGATTCCTTTTCCGCGCGACTGAGATGAGACGTAAAATTTTACAAGTTCGGCGCACCCATCGGGAAGCCCGCTCGTTGGAAAAATTCCGCAACCGCCAAGAATAATTTCGTTTTCTTCTGCAATCCAATACGCGCTGTGCGGCGTTTGAAAGAGCGAAAATAAATCGTCGGTCGTAGGATCGGTGTACACTGTTCCCGGCTTATCAATTTTAAATTCACGAAACACCGCGCGGATTAGTTCTGCAATTTCGCGGTTATCGCGCTGCTCTATGGGACGAAGAATGATATTCATTTTAAAGTTGAAATTTTTTCTTCAATATAATAAATAGAATTTTTGTTTGCGTCTTAAAAGAAAAAATTGCAACATTAGAAAGAATAATTTTTCATTTTATTAAAGGAACAAAAATTATGATGAGAACGGCAAATCCCGCATTGAACGATAAAACATTCCAACGCATTGGAAGCGTTGAATCTTCCAACGCAATGACGCTGCAAGGAACGATAAACAAAACTGCAATAATGCTTTTACTTGTCATTACCGGCGCGGCGTACACGTGGAGTTTGTTTGTAGAAGGAAACACCGGCGCTATGAGTATGTGGATGATAGGCGGCGCGCTGGGCGGCTTTGTAATGTCCCTTGTAACAATTTTCAAAAAAGAATGGTCTGCGGTAACGGCGCCAATCTATGCGCTGCTGGAAGGATTTTTTCTCGGCGCGCTTTCTTCAATTATGGAATTTCAATTTCCGGGAATTGTTATTCAAGCCGTTGCGCTTACTTTTGGAACAGCGGGCTGTCTGCTTGTTGCATACCGCTCCGGCATTATTAAACCGACAGAAAATTTTAAACTCGGACTATTTGCCGCCACCGGAGGAATTGCGCTAATTTATTTTGTAACAATTATTCTCGGTTTCTTCGGCGTGCAGATGCCGTACATTCACGAAAGCGGATTGATTGGAATCGGGTTCAGCGTATTTGTGGTTATTATTGCGGCTCTGAATCTTGTGCTTGATTTTGATTTTATAGAAAAAGGAGCCGAGCAAGGCGCGCCGAAATTTATGGAATGGTACGCCGCGTTTGGTTTAATGGTAACGCTTATCTGGCTGTATATTGAAATTCTCCGTTTACTTTCTAAACTGAACAGCAGAAAATAATTATTTCCAAAAACTGAACGACGGAACAGTAATGCAAAAAAATAAACGAATAATAATTATTGCTCTCTCGGTAATTCTTTTGCTGCTGATACCGCTTTTTGCAATGCAGTTTACAAATGAAGTGCAATGGAAGCTCGGCGATTTTGCAGCAGCGGGAATTTTACTTTCCGCCGCCGGTTTTTCGTGTGAAATTGTATTGAGAAAAGTACAAAAAAAACCGCACCGAATTGCGCTCTGTGCGGTTATTCTTTTAACGTTGTTTCTTCTTTGGGCGGAACTTGCCGTCGGTATTTTTGGAACGCCGTTCGGCGGAACATAAAATACAGCAAACATCTAGCATTGCTGCCGCCGCAGCTTTACGCTAAAATAAATTTAATGATGATGCCCGCCGGGACCGTGAACATGTC
>CAYXEE010000498.1:0-1664 GCA_964463935.1 uncultured Chitinophagaceae bacterium
AAGCGTGCCTCGCCTGCCTTTGCCGAAACGAAGCATCGGCTTCGTGCAGGCAGGCACAGCATGACCATCTGCGTAACTTCCGACACTAATTTTAATTTTTTAAGGAGTTAGCATAATGGATCCAAAAGTAACATTAGATACGCTGTGGGTGTTAATTACAGCGATGCTTGTCTTTTTTATGAATCTCGGATTCGCACTTGTAGAATCCGGTTTTGCGCGGTCGAAAAACACAGTAAATATTCTTTCAAAGAATTTTATTGTGTTCGCTGTTTCCTCTCTTGCATTTTATTTTGTCGGCTGGGGCTTAATGTTCAGCAACGGCAACGGCTATCTCGGTTTAGAACATATCTGGGGAATTTCCGGCGCAGATAATAGTCCGGCAGCCGGCGATGCGTACAGCGGCGTCTATTCGGCAATAAGTTGGGCAACAGTTCCGCTTTTTGCAAAATTCTTTTTTCAATTAGTCTTTGCCGGAACTGCGGCAACAATTGTTTCTGGGGGCGTTGCTGAAAGAATAAAATATATTTCTTTTATTATTTTTTCGTTCTTTCTTGTTGCATTTATGTATCCAATTACCGGACACTGGATTTGGGGCGGCGGCTGGCTTGCAAGTTTAGGATTTTGGGATTTTGCAGGTTCAACAGTAGTTCACTCCGTGGGCGGCTGGGGCGCGCTTGCAGGAATTATTGTTCTTGGTCCGCGTATAGGAAAATATAAAAATGGAAAAATAAATCCTATTCCCGGACACAACATGACTTCCGCAGTTACCGGAGCAATTGTATTATGGCTCGGCTGGTTTGGATTTAATCCCGGCAGCACAATGGCGGCAGACCCCGAGGCAATTTCTCGCATTGCGTTAACAACCAACAGCGCAGGAATTGCGGGACTTCTTTCTTCTACGGCGGTTGCGTGGTTAATTCTGGGCAAGCCGGATTTGAGTATGACAATAAATGGATTGCTTGCTGGCTTAGTTGCAGTAACTGCGCCGTGCGCATTTATCAGCATAGAAAGTTCGCTTATCATCGGCGCTATTGCCGGCGTTATAGTGGTATTTGCAGTAATAGGTTTCGACAAATTAAAATTAGATGATCCCGTCGGCGCGCTTGCCGTGCATTTGGCAAACGGAATTTTCGGCACAATTGCAGTCGGACTTTTTGCAGAAGGAAAATTTATGCCAAACACAACTGGAAACGGATTATTCTTTGGCGGCGGATTTGGACTTCTTACTTCTCAATTGATTGGTGTTGCCGCAGTTGGCGCGTTTACATTTTTTATTTCGCTCGCAATTTGGTATCTCTTAAAAATTACAATGGGAATCCGCGTTTCTGAAAAAGAAGAGTTTGAAGGATTAGATATCGGCGAGCATGGAATGGAAGCATATCCCGATTTTTCAAAATCACGAACATTGTTATAGTTTCACATTGAATTTTTTCAGATTCAATTCTTGTCGTTCAACAAATGGAATTGTATCTTTCATTGTGTAATTCCTAAAACAAAAAATAATAATGATGTAACTGAAGTTACGCAAAATCAAAAAATGCTTCGACTCGGCACAAAACGAAAGGTCATCCTTCGACTCATCCTTAAAAAACAAAGGATTAGCTCAGGATGGGTATAATACTCAAAATGTGTGGATAAATTATTTGCGAATAAGATAAAAGTAC
>CAYXEE010000499.1:0-1648 GCA_964463935.1 uncultured Chitinophagaceae bacterium
CACAAATTCCAGATGTGGCTTCCAATATCGTCAAGTTTAATTCTAAAATTCGGTTTTGCTAAAAACGGAAGAATCCATTGCGCTAAAAACCGATTTTTAAATTTGGGGACAAGCACTACAACTTTCCCTTCGGCGGTTGTTTCCCATTCTGCATTGCGCTGCGGAGTCAGCTCAAGCAGATTTACATCTTCAATTTTGTTCTTTTTCAAATTTTTCTTTCAATAAATAAACATTGTCAAGGTTTTACCCCTGACAATGTTTTTAAACAATAGTATTACATCATAGCGCTTGGCGGAGCCGGTTCATCTGCGCTGCCCGCATTTTTTACCGGAATCATAACAAGAACATATCCCACAATAAGAAATACAGCAAGACTACCGAGGAACGACGGATCTTGGAAGATAACCGGCGTTGGAATATCCCAGAATGCCATTGCGGCAAATACAAGACCGACTAATGCTTCGCCGGCGATAAGACCAGCGGCAATAAGCGTTCCGTTATTTTCAACGCGAATTTTTTGCGCTTCATTGAATTGACGTTTTGCTGCAACTTTATCAACCAATCCTTTAATCAATCCGCCGATGAAAATTGCAAATGTCGTTTCCAACGGAAGATACATTCCAACGCAAACCAACATCGGACTTTTTACCTGCACAAGAATAAATCCGATTGCCATTAAAATTCCAACAATAATTAAAGGCCATGCCATTTGTCCGCCGACAATTCCCTGCGAAACAAGAGCCATTAAACTTGCTTGCGGCGCGGGAAGCGCGCTTCCTCCGAGTCCCATTCCTCCGGTTTTAATATCCCCTTCGTGAAGAACAATAATCGGGAAAATCATAACTGCGGCGGCAACAACAACGCCGATAAGATCGCCGACCTGCATTTTCCACGGCGTTCCGCCGAGAATGTGTCCGACTTTTAAATCTTGCAGCATTTCGCCGGCAACAGCGGCAGAAACGCAAATTACGCCCGCAACGCCAAGCACGGTTGCAATTCCCGATAAATCTTTTTGTCCGAGCGCAACCATTAACAATGCGGCAACAATAACTGTGGAAAGCGTAAGACCGCTGATTGGATTATTTGACGAGCCGATCATACCGACGAGATAACCGGAAACTGCCGCGAAGAAAAATCCTGCAACAATCATAACTACCGTTGCAGTCAACGCGGCAACAATATCTTGTGCAAAGTGATTGTATAAGAAAAATGTTAACACGCCTGCAACGCCTATTCCGACGAAAACTTTCGGCATGCTTAAATCCATTTCAATGCGGTTAGTTTCTGCGCCGCTTGTCGCCGCTTTCTTAACATCAGAAATAGAACGTTTCAATCCGCCGATAAGATTTTTTCTCATACGGAACAATGTAAACGCGGCGCTCATCAACATTCCGCCGATTGCAATCGGGCGAACGATGAATCGCCAAACAATTGTTGCCTGACCGAGCCATGTGTTTTCATCTAATCCGGCCGGATTTGCCGCTTCAAGACTTGGTCCGAGCCAGAATAAAAGAAGCGGAACAAAAAGTCCCCACGCAAGCAATCCGCCGGCAAAGTTTAACGAAGCAAGACGCGGTCCGATAATATATCCGACGCCATGTATGCAGGAGAAACGCCGGGTGTTGAAAGAACAAAACCGCCGCTTGCG
>CAYXEE010000500.1:0-1645 GCA_964463935.1 uncultured Chitinophagaceae bacterium
GCGGATTTGTATCAACCGGACCGCCGTCAGGCGGACGCTGTCCCGCGCAGCCGAAAAAAATTATTATTACTATACTACTGATTAAAAGATTTTTCATAGCAGAATAATAATAACCATAATTCACAAGAATTAAAAGTATTCTCAAATAACTTAAACTCGTGAGAGTGAAGATTTTTTTTCTTATCTTCTATTTGTGAAAAACCAAAAGCACATAACTATTATCGGCACGGGAGCAGTTGCAACTTCGCTGGCATACGCATTAAAAAACAGATGCAAAATTACGCTTGTAGGAAGAAATCGCAACAAATTGAAGCAAATCGCTAAAGCGATAAAATCTGATTTTTGTTTATTTGATGAAATTACCGATTCTATCATAAAAGGAACTGTTTTTCTTGCTGTCGGCGATTCTGCAATTGCCGATGTTACACAAAGTCTGTGGTATAAATTTCAATCGCTGGAAAAATCTTTATTTTTCCATTTATCGGGAAGTTATTCAAGCGAACAATTGCAGCCGTTGAAAATGCTCGGCGCTTCTATCGGTTCGTTTCACCCAATGCAAACATTTCCTAAAAAAAATATTTCAGGAAATGAATTCAACAATATTTGGATTGCACTTGAAGGTGATTCTGCGGCAATTAGAGAAGCAAAAAAAATTTCAAAATTTCTTAACGCAAGATATTTTACCATTACGGCAGAAAAAAAACCGTTGTATCATGCCGCAGGAGTGTTTGCATCAAATTACGTTGTAACGCTTCTTGCAATTATGGAAGAAACAGCTGCAGAAGCAAAACTGCCGAAGAACAAAATTAAAGAAATTTACGCGCCATTAATTTTTGCTGCAATTTCAAATGTTATGAAAACTTCGCCCGCAGAAGCATTAACCGGACCAATTGCGCGCGGCGATGTTGAAACTGTAACAAAACATTTACGCGCGCTTTCTACAAAAAAATTAAATCATTTAGTGCCGCTCTATTCCGCGCTTGGAATTGAAACGGCAAAACTTGCTAAAAAGAAATATGCTCGCTGATTACCACACGCACAATTATCTCTGCAAACACGCGGAGGGAAAAATAGAAGAATACATTCTGCATGC
Organism: uncultured Chitinophagaceae bacterium; assembly: GCA_964463935.1. Taxonomy (GTDB): domain Bacteria; phylum Bacteroidota; class Ignavibacteria; order UBA10030; family UBA8401; genus JACFMZ01. Next base: position 1,094 of record CAYXEE010000500.1, read on the forward strand.
AATTAAAATTGGTTTAAATGAAATTGGATGCGCTGACCACTCCCCTATGCCGGATAATTGGGATATTGAAGTGCGAATGTATGAGGAACAATTTTGGAATGAATACAAACCGACCGTTCTTGAGTTGAAAGAAAAATACAAAGACAAAATAAATGTAAAATTTGCGCTGGAAGGAGATTTTTTCCCCGGAACAGAAACTTGGGTAAAAGAATTTCTCGAAAAAAGCGAATTTGATTATGTTATTGGCTCGGTGCATTATCTTGGCGAATGGGGATTTGATAATCCAATATTTGTCCACCGTTATGAAGAGCAAGATATTGATTCTGTATATGTTGCGTATTATGAAAACATCCGCAAATCTGCGCGGAGCAAATTATTCGATATAATCGGACATTGCGATCTTGTAAAAAAATTCGGACACCTCCCGAAAATGAATATGGAAGAAATTTGGCGCGAAACTTTCAAAGTAATTAAAGAAGCTGACATTGCCGTAGAAATAAATACATCCGGCGCAAGAAAACCTGCAAAAGAATTTTATCCGAGCGAGCAGAT
>CAYXEE010000501.1:0-1640 GCA_964463935.1 uncultured Chitinophagaceae bacterium
ACCGGCGCTGATGCCGGTTCAATCGGTCCCGTTGGTCTGGATAAAAAGTTTTTAATTGTTGCCGATAGTAGATTGGAAAATGCAAACGGTTTGGTATGCGGTGCCAATAAAAATAATTATCACTTACTAAATCTTGACCTAACTCGTGACGCAAAGATTGAAGCATATCACGATTTCCGTACAGTTGAAGAAGGCGAAACAAGTTCTGACGGAAAAGGGAAATTGCGAATTGTAAAAGGAATTGAAGTCGGTCATATTTTTAAACTTGGAACGAAATATTCGCAAAGTATGAAAGCAATGTTTCTTGATGAAAAAGGCGAAGAGCATCCTATCATTATGGGAAGTTACGGTATTGGCGTTGAACGAATTGTTGCCTGCCATATTGAACAGCATCACGATGAAAATGGAATTAAATGGCAGAAATCCATTGCGCCGTACGATGTGCATTTAATTTCCGTTAATATGAATTCTGCTGAAGTTGTAAAAAAGGCAGAAGAAGTGTACGAGCAATTGCAAAAGCAAGGCGTTTCAGTTCTCTATGATGATCGCGCGGGCGTTACGGCGGGATTCAAATTCAAAGATGCGGATTTGCTTGGTATGCCGCTTCAAATAATTGTTGGAGATAAAAATCTTAAAAATAATTTGATTGAATTAAAAGATAGAAATTCCGGCGAGCGTAAAACCATCAGCGTTGAAACAATTGTAGATGAAGTTGTTAAGTTTGTGAAAGCATAAAAGGTATTGTACCATGAACGAAGCATATTCTTTTTTTATTGGCGGTGAAAAAAAACAGAATAAGAATTATTCTGCCGTTGTAAATCCATACAATAATCAAGAAATTGCGAAAGTTTCGCTTGCATCGGCTGATGATGTTGAGAATGCGATATTCTTTGCGCAGAAAGCATTTCGCAAAACTTCTCAACTTTCTAATTATGAAAAAGCAAATATTCTTTTTTCTGTTGCCGCACAAATAAAAAAACGAAAAGAAAAATTTGCGCAGATTATTACGCAAGAAGCGGGAAAGCCGATAAAATTTTCCCGCGCTGAAGTTGATAGAGCAATTTCCACATTTGAAATTGCAGCAGAAGAAACAAAAAGGATTTACGGCGAAATAATACCGCTCGATATTTCCGAAGCCGGCAAAGGGAAAAAAGGATGTGTTGAATATTTTCCTGTTGGAATAATTGCGTGTATTACGCCGTTTAATTTTCCATTAAATCTTGTTGCGCATAAAATTGCTCCTGCAATTGCATCTGGAAATTCATTTATTCTGAAACCTGCGCCGCAAACGCCGCTTACGTCGCTGCTTCTTGCCGAAGTTTTATTGGAATCAGGACTTCCCGCAGAAACAATAAATGTTCTACCTTGTTCAAATGAAATTGCAGAATTATTAGTTGCTGATGAACGCATTGCGTTGATAAGTTTTACGGGCAGCGCAAAAGTCGGTTGGATGCTAAAAAACAAAGCCGGAAAGAAAAAAATTGTTCTCGAACTTGGCGGAAATGCCGGCGTAATTATTGACGAAACAGCTGATATTGATTTTGCAGTTTCTCGCTGCATTCTTGGGGGATTTGGTTACGCCGGGCAAGTTTGTATTAAAGTTCAGCGAATAATTATTCATAAAAATATTTACAATGAGT
>CAYXEE010000502.1:0-1639 GCA_964463935.1 uncultured Chitinophagaceae bacterium
TTTTCTTTCCACGACCTAAAGGTCGTGGCTACGCACTTTACTTTGCGGATTTTTTTTCCACGCCCTAAAGGTCGTGGCTACACAATTTACTTTGCGATATTTTTTTTGCATAATTTCATTTCTTAAAAAAACGGTTATTGAAATATAAATGATTTCATTTGAAGAATTTAAAAAACTTTCAGAATCAGGAAATGTTATTCCGTTGTATGATGAAATTTTAGCGGATACAGAAACGCCGGTTTCGGTCTATCTAAAAGCGCGGAATGAAAGTCCGTATTCCTTTCTCTTGGAAAGCGTCGAAGGGGGAGAAGATGTCGGACGCTATTCATTTATCGGTTTCAATCCATTTATGAATTTTATTATTCGTGGGTCGTCGTTTGAAATTCAAACAAGACATTCCGATGTTGCCGCGCTTCCTGCATTGGCAAAAGGTTTTTCTCATCCGCTTGACGCGCTGAAAGCAATTTTCAAACATTGTAACACAGCGCATGTTGAAGGGCTGCCGCGTTTGGCAAGCGGCGCCGTAGGATATTTTGGGTACGAAACAATTCAATTGTTGGAAAATATTCCATCTGCAAAAATAGACGAATTACAATTAGATGATTCGCTCTTACTGTTTCTTGATACGCTTTTTGTCTTTGATAATGTTAAGCGAAAACTTCTGTTTGTTTCTAATTCATACATTTCTTCTACTGATGATGAGTCTTTGAAATCGGAATACGAAAAAGCAAAAAGTGAAATTGAAAAAATGAAAGCGATATTAAAACAATCAATTTCACTGGAAATACAAAAAGCAGATGTTGGACCAATTCAGCAGAGAACAAACAAAGAGCAGTATGAAGCATTGGTGGAAAAATCAAAAGAATACATTATCGCCGGCGATGTATTTCAAGTTCTTCCATCGCATCGTATGAAAAGAAAATTTGACGGCGATCCTTTTTCAATTTACAGAATGCTTCGGCTCATCAACCCTTCGCCGTATATGTATTATTTTTCGCTTAACGGGTTACATATTATTGGTTCCTCGCCGGAGTTATTGGTTCGTGTTGAAAATGGAATTGTTAAAACACGTCCGCTTGCCGGCACGCGCCGCAGAGGAAAATCTGCGGAAGAAGATGATCTGCTTGAAAAAGATTTACTATCGGACCAGAAAGAAATTGCCGAACATTTAATGTTGATTGATTTGGGGCGAAATGATATCGGACGCATTAGTGAATTTGGAAACGTTGATGTTACCGAGTATATGGTAATTGAAAAATACTCTCACGTTATGCATATTGTTTCCAATGTAAAAGGAAAACTAAAAAAAGAACTTTCTGCAATTGATGCATTGTTTTCATGTTTTCCTGCCGGCACGCTCTCCGGCGCGCCGAAAATTCGAGCAATGGAAATTATCGCCGAACTTGAGCCGGTAAAGCGCGGTATTTACGGCGGCGCAATCGGCTATTTAGATTTTTCCGGCAATCTGGATTCGTGTATAGCAATTCGCACAACAATTGTTAAAGATGGTTATGCGTATTTTCAAGCAGGGGCAGGAATTGTTTACGATTCTGTTCCTGAAAAAGAATATCAAGAAACGTTAATTAAGATGGATGCAGTGATAAAATCTGTTGAAGCAACCACAAAACCAAATTAATCG
>CAYXEE010000503.1:0-1627 GCA_964463935.1 uncultured Chitinophagaceae bacterium
TTCCCATAATTAAATCAGTTCGTTTTGATAAAAGTTTTAAAACAATGAAGGTGTTGAAGAATAAAAATTCTAATCATGAATTATTTTAATCTTTGCATCTTTGCGCGAGCCAAACATTATGAATACAAATCTTTTTTTTAAACATCTGCCTGCGCGAGAAGAGCGCACAGAACAATCTCCGGTTTTAATTATGCTTCACGGGCGCGGCGCGGATGAAATGGATTTATTTTCACTTGCGTACGATCTTGATCCGCGTTTGGAAGTTTTCAGCGTTCGCGCGCCGCATAGATTTTTGTGGGGCGGTTTTACATGGTTTGAACTGCTTCCCGATAATTCTGTTGATGTTGAATCGTTTCGCGGCAGTATGAACGAACTGCTTGCGTTTGTGCAAAATTTTTCGGGCAGGAAAATTTATTTGTTCGGATTCAGCATGGGAACGATTATGGCATATTCCATAGCGCTAACGCATCCCGAATTAGCCGGCGGAGTTATCGCATTCAGCGGCTTTGCGCCGAATGAATTGCGCGATGAATACAAATTAAATGAATTGCAAGACCCGATTATTCCGATTGAAAAGGCGCGAGCAACAAAAGAACTTTTCGCCTCGTCAAATGCTTCAGTTGAGTATCATGAATATGAAATGTCGCACGAAATAAATCAAGAAAGTCTGATGGATGCAAGTAAATGGCTGATTGAGCGATTGTAAAAATGTATGGACGCGGCACAAAAAAATATTCTATCCGAATGGGTAAACAATTTTGCGGGAGAAATGCTTTCGTGGGCGCGCCACAAAACTTCCGATCGTAATTCCGCCGAAGATTTAGTGCAGGAAACATTTCTTGCAGCGGCTGAAAAATTTAATACTTTCCGAAACGAAAGCGAACCGAGAACATGGCTGTTCGGTATTTTGAATAATAAAATTTCGGATTTCTACAAATCGCAATTTAAAAAGCAGAAGTATTTTACGGTTTTCACCAACGATACACTGGAGCAATTTTTTGATAACGGAGGACATTGGAAAAAAGAATCCGCGCCCAAAGTATGGAATGTTGACGAACAGCATTTGTTGGACAGCAAAGAGTTTAACCGAATCTTTGCCGAATGTTTGGAAGAGCTTCATCCGCAGTGGCATGCGTGCTTAACAATGAAATTTTTAGAAGAAAAAACTCCGCGCCAAGTGTGTCAGGATTTAGGAATTTCCGATACTAATTATTGGCAGATACTTCATCGCGCAAAACTGCGCGTTCGAAATTGTTTAGAGAAAAACTGGTTTCAAGAATAGAAGCTTTTTCGCGCAAAGACGCTAAGAAGCAAAGAAAAAATTTTGAATACGAATGGCAAATATTTTTTTTACATCATGCAAAACAGCGACTGAACTCACAGAAAAAAAATTGAGTTTCGGTTTGTCCTTTACAGAAGAATTGCGGCTCCGCGTTCATCACAGCATCTGCACGGTTTGCACAGCATATCACAAACAGAGCGTTATTATTGATTTGCTTCTTAACCAACAGCAGCTTCATTTTGAGTCCATTCCGCAAATTTCTATTTCTGAAATTAAATCGGCAAAAGAAAAAATTTTAATAAAAATAAGCGCGTAGTGTTTTTACATTAACTCATAGTACGCAAT
>CAYXEE010000504.1:0-1626 GCA_964463935.1 uncultured Chitinophagaceae bacterium
CGCATTTTCCGCGCATCCACACGGCAAGCGTAACAGCAGGATTGTAATGTGCGCCGGAAATTGCACCGCCGGCATATACCATCACCATCAACGTACTTCCGATAGCAATCGGCGCAAACATTCCAGCGCTCGGTTCAATAACCGTTAAGCCGACAACAAGCACAAGAAAAAACGTGCCGATAAATTCTACAAGATACTTATTCATAACGCCTCCTTATATGAATTGTAATTGAAAAGGAACAAACGGTTTAATTTAATCCGAACGAAGTTCGTAAAAATATTTTTGGAGTGCAAGAAAAGAGTTTTTTGCTGCAGTAAAAGAAAAAAGCCGTGAAAAACTTCAATGCTTTTTTTATGAAACAGCTTTTAATGTAATCAGCGTAATTTCCGAACGCGCGCCGACTCGAACCGGCGGTCCCCAATAACCGGTACCTTTGCTAACATACACCACCGAATTGTTGTAGCGATTCAATCCTTTAATAAACGGCTGTCCGACAGTTGCAAGAAGATTCCACGGAAAAAATTGTCCGCCATGCGTGTGTCCGTTTAAGATTAAATCGAAATCTAAGGAATCCGTTTTATACAGCGTGCGCGGTTGATGCGCCAAGAGAATTTTTGTATCTGCATTAGCCGCTTTCTCAATTGCTTTTTCAGGATTTGAAGAATGTTCTTTGTCAAACTGTCCCGCAGTATAATCGGTAACGCCGGCAAAAATAATTGTTGCGCCGTTTTTTTCTATCGCGCGATGTTCATTCATCAATACATCAAAGCCGATTTTTTCTGCGTGGCGAATCCATTGTTCGACGCCGGAATAATATTCGTGATTTCCTGTAACAAAATATTTGCCGAACGGCGCGCGCAATTCTTTCAGCGGCGCAACATCATTTTCCAATTCACGCACAGAACCGTCCGCCAAATCGCCGGTAAATGCAATGCTGTTTGGATTTAATGATTGAATTTTTCCCGCTACAGTTTCAATCCAATCGCGTTTTACCGTTAAGCCCGCGTGAATATCGCTGATTTGTGCAATAGTAAATCCATCAAATTCTTTAGGAAGGCGCGCAATGGGAACGGCGATTTCTTCAATGCCGGGAGTTTTTCGCGCTTCATAAATTCCGTACGAAGTGGCAATTCCCGCCGCGCCGATAATTCCGATATTGGAAGTTTGAATAAGAAATTCTCTGCGCGAAGAATCAAGCGTTGAAATTTTCGGCGTTAACAGCGAACCGAGTTTTCTTGTTGCGCGTAATACCAATAAAGAAATATCACGAAAAAAAAGTAAAACAAAAAGAAACGACGCAAAGCCAAGTCCGACGTAGGTAACCCACGCAAGATAAAAATTTGCGCCGTCGCCAAATCTTACAAGCGACATTGAAACAATGGGAAGCGTGAAAATAATTACAAGAATGCTCCACGCTGTACGCTTGCGCGCACGATTCCACTTCATCGGATTTATCAATCGTCTGCCGATATAAAAAATTCCCAGCGAAGAAACAATGGTAACAATAGAAAACCAAATAATCATTTGAAGCTGCATAGAATATGAAATTTGTGATGAAATATTTTTATCTATAACTGAAGTTACGCAAAATGATGTTTAAGGACTCAAAACCTGAATCCCGTCAT
>CAYXEE010000505.1:0-1611 GCA_964463935.1 uncultured Chitinophagaceae bacterium
ACAACGGCAGTTCGTGGAGTTCAGAATTGGAATTTGGAGATCAATATCTTGGTTCATTCGATGCCTCGGCAGTAACCAACGATTTATTTGTAGTTTGGCGTAATTCCGCCTCATCAAATCTTAAATACCGCCAATACGATGCTGCGCCGGTAACGCCGCAAAATCTATCCGTAGGCGCAGTTTTATTTAACGATGAAAATTATCCACGACTTAGCTGGACGTTAAATAATGAACCGGACGTGTACAACAATACATCTGCGTATGAAGTGTGGCGCAGAGATGATAAACTCGGCAGCGGATCATACGGAGCGTGGGAAATAAAAGCAACGCTTGCCGGTTCAGTCAATAGTTATACCGATTTGCAAATAATTGGAGTTGGAATGGGTCCTAAACGGCATCAATATCAGCTACGCGCAAAAGATATTTCAGCGAATTACAGTAGTTTTTCATCAGTAGTAACAATTAGTTCCGGTTGGGGAATACAAAAGAAAAATATAGAATCAGCTCCAGAACAATTTTCTTTACTGCAAAATTACCCCAACCCTTTCAATCCATCAACAACAATCAGCTACGAATTGCCGGACGATGCGAATGTTAGCATAGAAGTATTTGATATGCTAGGCAAACAGGTTGCAACGGTGGTGAATGAATTTAGAGAAGCAGGAAGATATTCACAACAATTTAATGCGTCGCAATTAAGCAGCGGTATATATTATTACACTCTGCGTGCCGGAAAATTTTCTGCTACAAAACATTTTACGCTGGTAAAATAAAAAAAACATTTTGGATGGAGTCCACAGAAACTTGTCCCTTAGAGAAAGTGGACTCCTTTTTTATTACAAAAAGCGGATAAATGTCCGCTATTTGTCTGTAAGAACAATATAATATTAGCTTAATACCGATACCCTTCTCGTAAATGATATAAAGGGAAAGACTGACTGCACGAGCCAAAATAATATGCGGATTGAACGTAGGGATAGGATAAAGGATGCGCATTTTCATTGTAAAATGTAACGCCGAGCCATCCGCTGTTATCCTTAATTCCAGCCCAAGTGATTGGAAAAAGTTTACGAGCGGATGAAGAATCAACATCATATTTTACATCAACTTTTTTCATTGAAGCTGCAGTAAAAGAAATTATTGAAGATTTTGTAATGCCGGAATCGAGCGATGTTTGATACGAATATGTTTTAGTATTTCCATCCAAAATATTTAACGCATAACCAAATGTATATTTATTGCTTAGCGAAGAAATAAATTTTACGAGTTCTGTTTCCGGTTTATTGTAAGCTGCGCCCGCCATAGAAATTACATACGTCCCCGTTTGTTTGTGAAATATTCCTTCAACGGAACTATAAATTAAATTTGATGATGCAGAAATCGTTTTTTCCGATTCATCAATCGGCGAAATAGTAATTTTGTGAACCGCATCAGTTTTATTTACTGTAACAGGAATATTTCCTTTAACGGAAATATTTTCTTTTACAACGTAATGCGAGCGGTAGAAATTTGTTAGCACATCGTACGTATCGGCATTTAGAACGAAAGAGATGGTATTTGTTTTCGGCGTAACAGATTTTGAAATTCCTTTTCCGTTGTGAACAACTACCT
>CAYXEE010000506.1:0-1607 GCA_964463935.1 uncultured Chitinophagaceae bacterium
ACCGTAATTTTTTGTGCCGAGTCGAAGCATTTTTTGATTTTGCGTAACTTCAGTTTTTAAAATTATTATGCCTCATTCAAAACAACGATATTTGTTTATTGATTTACTTCGATTTGTTGCCGTTGTATTTATGATACAAGGGCACACTTTTGATGCGCTGCTGGATTCTTCGTACAAAGAATCTTCATTGTTTACGATTCATGATTTTTTTCACGGATTTATTGCGCCAATGTTTCTTTTTGCATCCGGCGTTGCATTCGGCGTTTCAACGTTTAAGAAATGGGAGCAGCACACAGTCTTAGGTAAAAATTTTTTTCGCCGCGTTGGTCGTTTTGTTTCGCTGTTCATTATTGGTTATGCCCTTCACCTTCCATATTTTTCTTTAACAAAAACATTAACAGAAGCAACGGCGGTAGAAATTGCCGTGTTCTACCAATCCGACGCATTGCATTGTATAGCTTTGACGATGATACTATTGCAGGTTTTAATTTTATTTGTTAACGACGAAAAAAAAATTGTTACAATAGTAATACCTGCGGCTGTTATTGTTATTTTTGTTTCGCCTATTCTATGGTCATTTTCATTTAAGGAATTTCTTCCGATAGGAATTGTTTCTTACATCAATGCAGAAAATAATTCTTGGTTTCCGCTTTTTCCGTGGTCTGCGTACATTTTGTGCGGCGTTATTTTTTCTTACTTATTTATTAACGCAAAAGAACATCGGCATGCCCGCCGACTGATGAAAAAGACAATTATTGTTTGCGTTGTTCTAATTATTGCAGGAATAGTTACAACCGCAATTCCATTCTCATTATATCCGCCGCACGATTTTTGGAAAGCAAATCCGGCGATAACGCTTGCTCGGCTCGGATTTGTCGGCATTGTAACAAGCGGGTTATTTTTTGCAGAGCATTCGCTTCATATTAAATCAAAAGTTGCTCGCTTTATGGGAAGGGAATCGTTATTTATTTATGTATTTCATCTTGTAGTGTTGTATGGCTCGCCGGCAAACGACGGATTGAAATATTATTTTGGCAAAGATCAGACGCTCTGGTTTTCAATTGCAGTATTTGTTATACTTTTCTTTTCGCTTGCGTATGTCGCAATTCTTTGGAATGATTTGAAAACAAAAAGAAAAAATCTTGCCGTCAATATCCAGATATTTGTTGCGGCGCTTCTCACGTTTCTTTTTTTAACCCGGCAATATTAAAATGGAAAAACAAAAATCTCGTTTTTTATATATTGATTTACTGCGCGGCTGGGCTGTGCTGGTAATGATAGAAGTGCATGTTGTTAATGCATTTCTTTTGCAATCATTTCGTGAAGAATCATGGTTCAAAGTATTGAACTTTATCAACGGACTTGTAGCGCCGTCGTTTACATTTATTGCAGGATATTCATTCGTTCTTATCGCGCAAAGGAAATGGAATGACTATCTTTCTTTCAATTCCGTTTTTTGGAAACAGGTCGGAAGAATATTGCAAGTATGGGCAGTCGGTTACGCGCTCCATTTACCGGTTTTTTCTTTTAATAAATTACTCAATATTCAATGGGAGGAATGGTGCGTTTTTTGGAAGATTGATGTTTTGCACGCAATTGCGTTTTCT
>CAYXEE010000507.1:0-1592 GCA_964463935.1 uncultured Chitinophagaceae bacterium
ATGACGAATGCAGAACGTTTCATTACTCCAGAGCTGAAAGAGTATGAAGAAAAAATTCTCAATGCGGATGAAAAAATTCTTGCGATTGAAACGCGGCTCTTCAACGAACTGCGCGCGTTTGCTTCACAATTTGCATCGGTCATTCAATCCAACGCGCAGCAAGTTGCAATGTTAGACTGCTTGATTTCGCTTGCGCAGGTTGCGGAAGAAAATCATTACACTCTGCCGGAAGTAAACGAAGGAGATGCAATCTTAATTGAAGAAGGACGGCACCCTGTAATAGAGCAATTGCTTCCTGTTGGAGAGCAGTATATTCCGAATTCAGTTCAATTAAATACCGACTCGCAGCAAATTCTTATCATCACCGGTCCGAATATGAGCGGTAAATCTTCGTATCTGCGTCAGGTTGGATTGATAACATTGCTTGCGCACATCGGGAGTTTTGTTCCCGCAAAGCGAGCGATAATCGGAATGGTGGATAATATTTTTACGCGAGTCGGCGCAAGCGATAATATTGCGAGCGGTGAAAGTACCTTTCTTGTTGAAATGCACGAAGCGGCGAATATTGTTAATCGCGCCACGAAAAAAAGTTTAATTCTGCTCGATGAAGTCGGTCGCGGCACAAGCACATTCGATGGAATTTCCATTGCGTGGGCGTTGACAGAATATTTGCATGAACAAATCGGAGCACGAACATTATTTGCAACGCATTATCATGAATTGAATGAACTTGCATCGCTCTATTCACGGATTAAAAATTACAAAGTTGATGTGCGCGAATACGGCGACAAAGTTGTATTCTTACACACCGTTACGCCGGGAACAGCGGATCATTCGTACGGAATTCAAGTTGCAATGATGGCGGGATTGCCAAGTGAATTGACAGACCGCGCAAAAAAGATTTTGGAAAATCTTGAAACAACGGAATTAAACCCGCATGGTGCAAATGAAGATGGACTCAACCTTAAAGGTGGAGTCCATCTAAAACGAAAAAGAGCAGTTGCTGCTGAAGCTACACCGCAAATAACCATGTTTGAAATGAAAGATGACGAACTGCGCGAAGCAATTAAGAAACTTGATATCAATGCAATGACTCCGCTTGACGCACTGAAATTTTTGGCGAAAGTGAAGGAGAATTTGAAATGAGTTTTTTTCGCGCAAAGACGCAAAGGATAAAAGATTTCTAACATTTTAAACAGCAGATAAGTGTATTACGATTAGAGGTATTTATATCATAGGAAAAAAGTAAATTTGAGATAATAGAGTAATAATGTATTTTTATGAAAAGAAAACACCAAGGGAAAAATTATGCTAAATTTCAAAATTATTTTAGAGAAAAATGAAGATGGCTGGATTGTTGCAACGCGCTCATCATTGACAGGGTGTGTTTCTCAAGGTAAAACAGGCGTTGAAAAACATTAAAGAAGCAATTGAACTGCATGTAAAATCTCTGGCGGAAGAAAAATTCTTACTACAATACTATTGACCGAAATAAAAAAATCCCAATCATTGCTGATTGAGATTTTTGTTATTAGGATCTGAAGTTACGCAAAATAAAAAAATGCTTCGACTCGGCACAAAAAATTAAGGTC
>CAYXEE010000508.1:0-1591 GCA_964463935.1 uncultured Chitinophagaceae bacterium
TTATTAAACGCAAGCACGGTCAAGCGGAAATAAAAAATCTTCATCCCAAAATGGAGCCGATTCTTCGCGAAACATACGGCATTATTGTGTATCAAGAACAAGTAATGCGAATTGCTTCGGAGATTGCAGGATTTACGCTGGCGGAAGCGGATTTGATGCGCCGCGCAATGGGTAAAAAAGATAAAGCGGAAATGGCGAAACAGCGAGGAAAATTTACTACAGGCGCAAAAACAGCTAACAACATTTCAGAAACTCTTTCCGGTGAAATTTATGATTTAATTGAAAAATTTGCGTCGTACGGATTTAACAAATCTCACAGCGTTGCATATTCCATTGTTGCGTATCAAACGGCGTATCTTAAATCGCACTATTCTGCGGAATATATGGCGGCAACTCTAACATCAGAAATTAGCAGCACGGACAAGATTGTTTTGTTTATTGACGATTGCAGAAAATTAGGAATTCAAGTTCTTCCGCCGGAGGTAAATGAAAGCGAAAAAGATTTTGGCGTTACAAAAGAGGGCAGTATTCGTTTCGGACTTGCAGGAATTAAAAATGTCGGAATCAATGCTGTAGAAAATATTGTTAAAGCGCGAAGTGAAAAAGGAAGATTTACTTCTATGTTCGATTTTGCAATGAAGGTTGATCTTCGCACTGTGAACAAGAAAACGTTTGAAGCGCTGGTAATGTCCGGCGCGTTTGATGAATTAAATAAAAACCGCGCGCAATTGTTGCGAGCCGTTGAGCAGACTATTGCCGCCGCCGGTCAAGCGCACGAACATGCTGAACGCGGTCAAGACAGTTTATTTGGCGGCGGCGATACTAAATCCGCAATTGGCGCCATTGCGCCTCAGCTTCCTAGTATTCCAATGTGGAGCGAACACGAGAAACTTGCAAAAGAAAAAGAAGTTCTCGGCTTCTATGTTTCCGGTCATCCTCTTCTTCGATATGAAAAAGAAATAAACGCGTTTGCTTCAATTCATCTCGGCGATGTTGAAGGAGTGAAAAACGGCGAAGTAAAAGCGGGCGGCATTATTTCCAGCGTGAAGAAGAAAATTGATAAGAAAGGTCAAACGATGGCATTTCTTACAATAGAAGATTTTACCGGTAAGGCGGAATGTATTGTCTTTTCCAGCGCATATAAAAAATTTGAAGAATTCATAAAAGAAGAAAATATGATTCTGGTAAAAGGCAAAGGCGAGGTAAATGAAACGGTAATTAAAATTCTTGTGGATGAAATTATGCCGATGGATGCCGTTACCGAAAAATTTGCTAAAAAAATTTATATGATGCTTAACGCCGACGAAATTTCCGATAGTACGCTCGGCAGGTTAAAAGTAATTCTTGATAAAAATAAAGGGGGGAACTGCGCCTGCTATTTTTCTGTTGTGGGTAAAGAATTTTCACAGCAGCAAAATTATAAATCAAGAATTTTCAGCGTCAACCCGACAAATGAATTTCTTGACGAAGTAAAATCTTTACTTGGGAAAAATGCAATAATTATTTCATAACAGTTACAAAGGAGGTACAATGAAACCGTTTGAAGTTACCGATGCAAATTTTAAGAACGAAGTGCTTGAGTCGCAAATTC
>CAYXEE010000509.1:0-1589 GCA_964463935.1 uncultured Chitinophagaceae bacterium
TTCAAATCTTCTAATTTTGTCCCGGCAGGAATTGTGCCATCGGTAGATGCTAATTTTCCTTGAACAACAGCTCCGGTACCTGGATGCACCAATCTTCCGTTAGAATCAAGTTGAAATGTTCCGACTCGTGTAAATAAAATTCTGCCGTCTTTCTTTATAGTAAAAAATCCGTTTCCTTGAATTGCAAGGTCTGTTGATTGACCTGTAGATTCAATATTACCCTGTGTAAAAAGCGTGTCAACAGTGTTAATTGCCATTCCAAGCCCAACTTGAATTGGATTAGAACCGCCATTTGCGCCGTACGGCTGTGTTGCGCTTTTCAGAGTCTGCGCAAATGCCTCGCTGAACGTTGTTCGGCTTGCTTTGAATCCGACTGTGTTAATGTTGGAAATATTATTTCCGATTACATCCATCATTACTTGATGGTTGCGGAGTCCTGAAACTCCCGAAGATAACGCGCGAAGAAATGCCATAAGAACCTCCATTATGTTTTGTATGCCGAACCTCAGGCAATCGGTTCGACGGAGGGCTTCCTCTTTGAGGGCCAGCCCGTTGTTTATAAATGATTGTTTACTATTATTGCACTATCAATATTCGTGAATACATTATTGTTCATCGAATCTCCGGTTAACGCGGTTACTATTGTTTTATTTTTTACGTTAACCACAAACGCCATATCGCGTAAAAGCACAAGGGATTCTTGAGCTCCTTTTGCTTCTGCTTTAGAAACAGCGCTGCTTAATTCTATTTTTTCCTTTTCGCTTAATTGAATATTGCGCGACTCTAATCGTTGTTGCGCATGTTTAGAAAATTTTATGTTTTGCAGTTCGTCCGCAAAAACATTTTCGAACGAACGCTCCGGCGGAATATGTTCCGGTTTCTTTTTTGTAAGCGCATCAACTCCGCCAACCGGAAGAAACGGTACGCTGATGCCGTTTATTAGTTCAGACATAATTTATCCTTCCCGTATTTCTAAAATATTGGAAATAAAAACTTCAACGCCGTCTATTACAAATACTGTTCCGTCTGTTTTATATTTTATTGCGCTTACTTTTCCAAAAACAAACGGCGAAGACGATACGGCATTTTTTTGCGTATCTAACGCTTCAATCGTAAATGTGTAATTTCCTTTTGGGAGAGCGTTTCCAAGATCATCCTTGCCGTCCCATTCAAAATTTGAATCTCCGGCAGAACTCGGCAAGCCGCTTATCGTTCGAACAAGATTTCCCGATGCATTATAAATTTTTACATTTACTTGTTCTGCGGCTGAAGAAAGCGCGTATCCAAGATTTACTTTTCCGTTTTCGCCAATGGAAAAATTATTGGTTGAAGCGCGCACTTTTTTTCCAATAAATGTTGCCGCAAGCGCATTATTGATGGACTTTGACGTCATCGTATTTATATTAATACTTTCATCAAGTTTAGAATTCATATTTGAAAGCTGCTCTACCGAACTAAACTGCGCCAACTGTGCGGCAAATTCCGTTCCTTTTAACGGATCAAGCGGATCTTGATTTTTTAACTGCATTACCAGCATTTTTAAAAAATCATCTTTCCCAAGCGAGCTTTTTGAAACTCCTGCAGCCGCC
>CAYXEE010000510.1:0-1589 GCA_964463935.1 uncultured Chitinophagaceae bacterium
GGAGACAGAATTACAACATCGCCGGATTTTGCTAACGACGATGCAGCGTCAATTGCTTTTTTCATTGATTGAATGTTTGGAATTTCATTTCCAATTGTTTCAACTTTTTCAACACGCACTTTATCTGAAAAATTATTCACAATAGTATCGGCAGAATATCCGGTAGCAACAATCGCGCGAACTTTTCTTTTTACCAAATTATAAATAGTAGAATAATTATTCCCTTTATCTATTCCACCCATTATCAGCACAATCGGATTTTCGTAGCTGTTCAACGACATTTCAACAGCTTCCACCGTTGTAGCTTTAGAATTATTTACATAATTTATTCCGTTCGCTTCTCGTACAAATTCCTGTCTGTGTTCTACTCCTTCAAAATTAGTCAGCGTATTTTTAATATTTGCCGCGCCGACTCCCATTAAGCGGGCGGCAAGCGAAGCAGCCATTGCATTTTGAATATTGTGTTCCCCTTTAATGCGTATCCGGCTGGCTGGCATTACATCTTCCAATATATTTTCCGTTCTCAGCTGCAAAATTCCGCTGGCAAGAAAAGCTCCGCTTTGCACAACATGCTGCGTAGTAAACGCAGCTAATTTGCTTTTTGCCGTACCAACCCTTTTCAAACTCCACGAATCATCCGCATTGAAAATTAAAAAATCATCTTCTGTCTGATTTTTGAAAATTCGTTTTTTAGAATCGGCGTATTTTTCCATTGAATTTTCGTAGCGGTCTAGATGATTTTGCGTAATGTTTGTAATTACGGCAACCTTTGGATGAAACGTATCAATAAAATCCAACTGAAAACTGCTTACTTCCAAAACAACAATAGTTTCTTTATCAACGCCCATAACGACAGATGAGAATGCCGTTCCAATGTTACCCGCAACAACGTGTTTTTTCTTTGCATCGCTAAAAATCCTCCCGAGTAATGTTGTAGTTGTTGTTTTTCCATTACTTCCAGTTATTGCAACAATCGGTCCTTTACAAAACCAGCTTGCCGCCTCAATTTCTGCAACGACTTTAATTCCACGTTTTTGTGCTTCTGCTACAACCGGCGCGTTTGTCGGAACGCCGGGACTAATTATCATTAACGAGCAATCATACACGCGCTCGCTGTGTCCGCCAAATTCGCATTCAATATTTTCAGATTGTAATTCAGCAATATGCTTTTGCGTTTTTTCGCTTTTTCCAAAATCGCTGACAAAAATTTTTGCATTATGCTTCTGAAGCAATCGCGAAACAGCGGCGCCGCTCCGTTCTGCGCCGATGACGGAAATTTTTCTTCCCGCTAATTCCGATAACTTATTTTGAACGCTTAGCGACATGTATTTTTTTGAGAATAAATTTTCGTATTTCCGATGCGGCTGACAGCGACTGCTTCGCTTCCCGCGCGGAAAGATCCAATTCATCGGAATAACGCACTTGAACTGCAAACTGATTAAGAAATACGCAATACGAATCGTAAAAAGATATTTCAGGCGCTGTTTTTTCCAACTGACCGCTTAACTTTACTAAATCATGCGTTCTTTCTGGTTCAATGTTTTTATGAACAAGCAGCGCATTAAAAAATTTTTCCGATGGCTGCTGGC
>CAYXEE010000511.1:0-1582 GCA_964463935.1 uncultured Chitinophagaceae bacterium
TTTTTTGCTGCTGCTTACCGGCGTTTATGCGCAAAAAAACAATCCCACGTACAAAAATTCTATAGGAATAGAGTTTGTATTGATTGAGGCAGGTTCATTTATTATGGGGAACGATCAATACGAGCCGAATACCAAACCAATTCACCGTGTTCGTTTAATCCGTCCGTATTACATCAGCAAGTATGAAATAACACAAAAACAACGGTCGGATGTGATGGGAACGAAAATTCCGAATAATCGTACAGGAAATCAACCTGCCGATAAAATAAGCTGGCTGTCGGCTCAAGAATTTATTAAAAAGTTGAATCAAAAAGAGCAGGGAAAAAAATACCGGCTACCGACAGAAGCGGAATGGGAATATGCGGCGCGCGGCGGAAAAACATCTGAAACATATACATATAAATACAGCGGCGGAAATGATATAGAAAAATTTGCCGTCTATAAAGAAAATTCATTTGATGAAATTCCGCGCGTGGGAAGCAAGCAGCCGAATGCTGTTGGTATTTACGATATGAGCGGCAGTATGTGGGAATGGTGCAGCGATTGGTACGATGAAAAATATTATGAACGGAGCGCCGATGTTGA
The DNA here is from genome assembly GCA_964463935.1 of uncultured Chitinophagaceae bacterium. GTDB lineage: Bacteria > Bacteroidota > Ignavibacteria > UBA10030 > UBA8401 > JACFMZ01. The sequence continues at coordinate 586 of CAYXEE010000511.1, forward strand.
CCCGAATGGACCTGTACGCGGCGCACAGCGCGTTCTGCGCGGAGGATCGTGGAAAAGTTCAGAACAACAATGCGCCGTTTATCATCGTCACAAAGCTCCGCCGGATGAAGAATTTGCCGTTTATGGATTAAGAATTGTTCTGGAAGCTGAGTAAGTAGCAAAGAAATTCTTTTTCAAGTATATTGTTGCAGTTGAAGTCCGGCAAAAGTCGGACTTCTTTATTTTCACATTGAACAGTTAAAAATTAGGAATGCAAAAAGCACAACAACAAAAATCTTCTCCGCTTCATTCTACAAAATCGCCGCTTGTAATTAAAGGCGCGCGCGTTCATAATCTTAAAAACATTTCCGTAGAAATTCCGCGCAACAAACTAGTAGTAATTACCGGCGTCAGCGGTTCGGGAAAATCTTCGTTGGCGTTTGATACAATTTATGCCGAAGGACAGCGGCGATACGTTGAATCTCTTTCTGCGTATGCCCGCCAGTTTTTAGAACGAATGGATAAACCGGATGTGGATGTTATTCAAGGAATGAGTCCGGCGATTGCAATTGAACAAAAAACAAATTCCCGCAATCCTCGCTCTACGGTTGCAACAACAACTGAGATTTATGATTATCTGCGTTTACTTTTTGCTCGTATTGGAAAAACATTTTGCATTGTTTGCGGACGAGAAATAAAAAAAGATTCCGTTCAAAGCGTTGTTGACTCAATTTCTGAATTTGAAGACGGCTCAAAATTTTATATTACGTTTCCGCTTCACGACCACGAAGGAAAAAGCGTTGCACAAGAGATTGAAACGCTTACCCAGCGCGGATTTTTTCGTCTTGTAGTGAATAACGAAATTTATGATTTAAATGAGAAAAAATTTTCTGCAAAATCTAAAAAAGGAATTTTTATACTGGTCGATCGTTTTGTATTGCGAAAAAACGATACAGCTTCGCTCAATCGGCTCGCAGATTCTATTCAAACGGCGTTTGTTGAAGGAGACGGTTATTGT
>CAYXEE010000512.1:0-1576 GCA_964463935.1 uncultured Chitinophagaceae bacterium
TACCATTATACCTCCGTCAGGAACCATATTTGAATTCTCATCTTTCATTCTTTCCGATTGCGAATGTCCGAATGCATCTCAGTTGCATCCTCGGATCGGGTGCGGGTATAAAGCGGATGTTTACATTCAACCCGATTCAGTTAATTTTTATAATTTAACATTTTACGAAGGCGCCGCTCAGGCTGTTTGTTCTGGTTTTTGGACAAGTTTCGGCGCCCACGCAGCAAATACCTTTGGAGGAATTCAAAGTTGGATTTCCGGCAAAGGGAGTAAATGCGTTCATCGGGATCTGATTAGCGGGTATGCAAGCCCTCCACCTTTCTATAATGGGGAGGTCTACTGGCCAATATACTGGATGTATAGCGCAAGCGGAGTTGGGCAATACTGGTTTGAAACAGTCAACCAACGATATTTCCTGTGGGTCGAGGATACCGTTGTGACATTCAGAGCGGAAAAGAAATCTTCCGGATGCAATATTGATACATTTTTTTGTGAACCAGTTTCGTCACCGCTTCCATAAACACTATGTATATGCGCGGAACATTAATATTCCTGTTAGCGCTACTCACATTTGCGCTGCCTGCTTTTCACTCATTTGGGCAGGACAAAAGACTTACGAACGAACCTCCATCACACTTGTTCCATATAAAAACTTCTGTTTCTAATCTCTTGGCAGTATATAAGCGTGATAACAATGTCCAACACTTACAGGATGCTTACGATATAGCAACAACATGGAAGCCGTCAACAAATTACTTCTACTATAATGAGGACAACGTGCGAGAGCGAATTCAGTTGGTGCTTATGATTGTAAATGTATGCCACAATGCCGCAGACCCTAACTTTGATCCTGAAGATCGCCCTTCAGCAAAAGTGTCCCCTCCTCGAACTTCAACACAGCACACGCATCCAGGAATGGAACCGTTAGAAATAAGTGATCCCGATGTGCGAAAGCAATATATGAACGCAATAGTCGAGAACAATATTAAAATAGCCAAATATAACCGCGAAGTTATCTTGAGAAACATCGTAACCCGAGGAATTGGTGAAGCTAAATCTTTCCTTCAACAATATCAAACCTCGCCGCTCAAAAAAGCAAAAATCTTAGAGTATTTAACAAATTTCATAAACGAGCCATTCATTCAAGGCAAGTTAGTGGAAGGCCGTATGCCATAACAATAACGATTTTACTGCAGAACAATGTATTCAACATAAATGCATTGCAATCATAATGCAAGACTAATCCGCAAACATGTTTTCCAGCGGAGGTAATAAAAACCACACACAGTACTCCATGGGAAATAGAATAAATAATGCACATTTAAAAACGGCCATGTTGTTGATGTTCATTTCGGCTTCAAATGAAATCAAGAGCATTGCAAGTGAATTTGAATTACGGGGACTACTGCGCCTGGAAAAATATAGTCAAGGACAAACCCATGATGTAATTACTGACGAAAGAATATTTGCTGCTTCCGTGCGCGACTGCCAATGGTGGATTGAGACGACTCGCAAACACCCAGGCGCAACCGATGCGGTGTTCGAGATGGGGTCCACCACTGGGCTGGAGTACTTC
>CAYXEE010000513.1:0-1565 GCA_964463935.1 uncultured Chitinophagaceae bacterium
GTAATAATTGCTTCTTCTAGTTCGGCAAGATGCGTCGTTTCAATATACTTTTCGTTCAGCGGAAGTTCCGTTTGATCGAGAAACCTGACTGACGCGCCGAGCCATTCTATTGATGTAATCATCAGCATTAGTAAAAATAGAAAAGCAGGTCGTTAACAAAAACCGACCTGCCGAATGAAATAATAATTTTTTCAATCTTCAAACTGCGAAAGTTTTTTAAACTCGCGGAAGCGGTCTTGAATTTTCAAATATGAAAGGTCGCGCAAACCATTTATAGAAACTTTTTCTACGCAGAACGAAGCCATTGTGCTGCCGTAAATAACCGCTTTTTTCATTTCATCTTCGCTTATTTCATCGTTCTTGGCAAGCCATGCGGTGAATCCTGCGGCAAATGTATCGCCGGCGCCGGTTGGATCGTAAATATCTTCTAACGGATATGCGGGCGCGGAGAAAATTGTATCTTCATAAAATAACAGCGCGCCGTGTTCGCCTTTCTTAATAATTAACGTCTTTGCTCCCATTTCTTTTATTTTTCTGGCGGCGCGAAGCAGATTCGGTTCGTTGGCAAGCAATCGCGCTTCAGAATCATTCAAGATAAACGCATCAAACATCGGAATAACATCGAGCAATTCTTTCTTTTTCGTTTCAATCCAAAAATTCATTGTATCGCCGACGACAAACTTTGGTTTTTCAACTTGTTCTAAAACGCGCTTCTGCAGCGTTGGATCAATATTGCCGAGACAAATATATTTTGTTTTTCTGTACGAATCGGGAATAATCGGATTGAAATTTTCAAACACATTTAATTTCAACGAAAGCGTATCGCGGTTATTCAAATCATAATGATATTTTCCCGACCAGCGGAATGTTTTTCCATCTGCAACAACTTGCAATCCTTCAAGATCAACGCCGCGCTCGTTCAAAAAATCAATTGCGTGCTGCGGATAATCTCCGCCGACAACGCCGACTAAACGAACCGGCGTAACAAAATAACTGCACGCAACGGCAATATACACTGCAGAGCCGCCAAGCACGTCATTCGCTTTCCCGAACGGCGTTTCAATATCATCAATTGCTACAGAACCAACAACTAAAACACTCAATGTTCTCTCCTTACATTTTTATATTCTTCTATATTTATTTCAGAAAGCGCCGCCGCTTTTTTGCCGCGCACAATATATTCGTGTATAATTTGTAACGCCTCAACTTGTCCGTGCCACACCAACAATTCTTTTGCTTTTTCAAATGAACACCACAAAAATTGATAATGTTCTTTTGAAAGTTGAGGATTTGTCTTTGGCGCAACTTGCGCTAAAAATATTACTGTTTGGTTTATAACATCATAGCGAGCAGAATAAAATAAATTTACATGCGGAACAATCCAAAATTTCAGCGGCGTATAGTTTGTTTCTTCAAGTATTTCGCGCAACGCCGCCTGCACGGCTGTTTCGCCGCTTTCAATTGAGCCGGTTACAATCTGCCACGTGTCGGGATATAATTTTTCCGACTTTGCTCTGCGCAGCAAAAGATATAACGGCTCTTTATTATCAAAAGAAAAAATTGCC
>CAYXEE010000514.1:0-1563 GCA_964463935.1 uncultured Chitinophagaceae bacterium
TCCGCCGATGTACTCCTCCGTTTCATCTTGAAAATTCAATAGCCGTCCGTTTTGCAACTGAAAATGCAGCAATTGCAGCGGAATGCCGTACGCTTCTTTTACAAATTGCATAGCTGCAAAATACAATTCGCTGTTGGACTCCATTGTTTCTCCCCCTTCAAACAGTAAAAGGGCAAGATGCTCGGCGCCGATTGTTTTTTCTTTACACCGTGTAAGCAGCGCGCCGACTAATTCTTCCGGCAATGTTTTCATTTGAACCGCTTCTTTTAGCGCCCGCTTAAATAACGCAGGACTCATTACCGAATAATTAACCACAGTGGCTGCGCGCAATATTGTTTTTGTTTCAGCGCGCGTTTGTTCTATAAAGAATTCTTTTTTTTCCTCCGTTTTCTTTTGAAGCGCAGAATTTATTGCAACGGCAAATTCTTTTAATTGCTCTTTTAACGCAGGATATTCTGCGTTGGCAAGAAATGATTTCAACATTTGGTGATTGATTACATCTGTTACTCTGCGCAGCGGCGATGTTGCGTGCGCATACGCGGGAAGATTTAATCCGTAATGACCTTTCACTACAACATCTACTTTTGCTTTGCTGAACCAAAATTGCGATCGCTTGTTCAGCGTTTCCATTAACTTTGCGCTATTAATCGCAGTTTTCAATTGTTCCATTATTTCGCTCCGCTCCGGCGCAATCGAGCGCGCCGTATGATTGCGATATAACAATGGAATTTCGTTGCGTGCGGCAAATTCTGCAATTGCTGCGTTTGCAAGAATCATAAACTCCTGAATAATAATATGCGATTTATGCGCAATATCGTCGGTCAGCGGAATAAGTATTCCTTCTTCGTTCGTATAAAGTTTTCGCTGCAAATCGTAAATAACCAGCGAGCCGTGTTCCTGCCGCTTTTGCAGCAAACGCCGCGCAAGAATATAGCAATCGTTCAACATCTGATAGTCGGAATCATTGGGGCAGGATTCAATAATATAATCTGCCAGCGCGTAATTTAAACGGCGTTTATTTCGCACAATCGTTTGTTTTATTTCTGTGTGAATTATTTCTAACTCGCGCGAGAGCGTTATTGAAAACGTAAGCGCCGGACGCATTTGCTGTTCGTGCAGACTGAGAATGTTTTCGGAGAGCGGGCGCGGAAGCATCGGATTGTTTCCTTCGCGAAAATATTGCGTAGCAACGCGCCGCAGCGCTTCAGAAAATAACGGCGTTCCGATGCGCACAAATTCCGAAACATCGGCAATGGAAACATGAACAACAAATTTATCCTGATAATATTCAAGGTTAATCGCGTCGTCCAAATCAAGCGATGCAGAATCGTCAATGGTAATTCCGCTTACTTCTTTTCTGGAGTTGATTATTGTATCGGAAAGCGTTATGCTTTCCGCTTCTTGCAGTAATTGTTCGTTAAATAATTCTTCGCTCATAATAAGTGTTGAAACTAATATAACAGTAAAAGTGTAATAGTAAAAAATTGTTGTAACAATAGTATTCGATAATTTACTGAAGTTACGCAAAATAAAAAAATGCTTCGACTCGGCACAAAAAATTAA
>CAYXEE010000515.1:0-1561 GCA_964463935.1 uncultured Chitinophagaceae bacterium
TACAAACTTAAGCGTGCCTCGCTCAGCATGACCATCTGCGTAACTTCAGTTACTATGAAAAACTAAACAAAATTTCTTTTACTAATGTCTCAAAATCATTCTTCACTCTATTTGCAGTTTCAGTAACTTCTTCGTGCGATAATTTTTCAAGTGAAATTCCTGTTCCCATATTTGTTATACAGGAAATTCCGAGAACTTTCATTCCAAGATAATTTGCAACAATCACTTCCGGCACAGTTGACATTCCAACAGCATCAACTCCAATTTTTCCCATCATCCGTATTTCAGATGCAGTTTCGTATGATGGACCTTTCGTCCAACAATAGACCCCTTCTTTTGTAGTTATTTTTTGCTCAACAGCAACTGATTTTGCTTTTTGAAGCAAATCGGGAGCATACATTGGTAAATGATTGATAGTAACAGTATTTCCGATTAAAGGATTTTCTCCGGTAAGGTTTATGTGATCTGAAATAAACATCAACGTACCGGAATCAAACTGCTTGTTAATTCCGCCTGCCGCATTTGTAACTAGCAAAATTTCTGCTCCAAGCGCAGATGCAACTTGAATTGGATAAATTACTTTGTTCAAATCATTACATTCGTAAAAATGTACACGTCCTTGAAATACAACAAGTTCAGCTGTTTGTTTTCCATTATTTTCTATCCTGCCAAAATGAATTTTACCGGCATGTCCGTGAACTGTAGAGACCGGGTAATTTGGAATTTCAGCAGTTAGAAGTGTTGTAGGATTTGATAACTGTTGTGCAAAATCTCCAAGACCAGAACCGAGAACAACTGCAATTTTTGGCGTTGAAGATGTTTTTGACTTTATATAGGAAATTGATTCTTGTAATTTATTATTCATGTATTCACATCATATTTGTAATTGATATTTTTAACCGAGCAAAATTCCGGCTATCGTTGCTGTCATAAGAGTGGCGAGCATACCTCCAAGAACTGCGCGCAAACCAAGCGAGGCAATATCTTTTTTGCGATGAGGTGCCATTGGAGCAATTCCACCGATTTGTATTGCAATTGATGAAAAATTTGCAAAGCCGCAAAGCGCGTATGTAGCCATTAAAATTCCTTTATCCGTTAATGCTCCGCTTTTTACAAAATTGGCTAATTCTAAATACGCTACAAATTCGTTCAAAACTATTTTCGTTCCGATTAAACTTCCAAAATTAAATGCATCAGACATTGGAACTCCAACTGCAATAGCTAAAAATTGGAAAACAGTTCCAAATAAAAATTGCATTGTAAGTGTAGCTTGATAATTTGCCTGAAGCCAAGCATTTATTCCAGTTAAATCTCCAATCCATCCTAATAATCCATTTAGCATAGCTATTAACGCTATAAATGCCAATAACATACCGCCGACATTTAATGCTAATTGAAGTCCATCACCAGCGCCGGTTGCAGCCGCTTCTATTGCGTTTGAGGCATTTTTTTCTACTTCTAATTTTACAGTTCCTTTTGTTTTCGGTTCTTCCATTTCTGGAAAAATAATTTTTGAAATTGCGAGCGATGCGGGAGCAGCCATAACACTTGCGGCAAGCAG
>CAYXEE010000516.1:0-1555 GCA_964463935.1 uncultured Chitinophagaceae bacterium
TCTCGTTCAACTACAAGATAACACTTTCCGGAGTTTTTATTTTGGACAAGTCTGAGATAATATAATTTCTTAAGAAACGAAAAAAATATTCTATTTTAATTTTATACAATGACAAATTTACTTTGGATTGGTTTCGGCGGATTTATCGGCAGTATTTCTCGTTATATTCTTTCACAAGTATTATACCGCGCGGCAAATGCAGAAACTTTTCCCTACGGAACGCTCGGTGTAAATATTCTCGGCTGTTTTCTTATCGGATTTTTTGCCGAATTTTTTGAAGGACGTTTTCTTGTACAGCCGGAACTTCGTTTGTTTCTCATTATCGGCGTACTCGGAGGATTCACAACATTCTCGTCGTTCAGTTTTGAAACATTTTCGTTAATCCGCGAAGGAAATCTTTTGCTTGCCGGAATAAATATTCTTGCAAGCGTTGTAATTTGTCTTATCGCAACATGGCTTGGAACAATTGTCGGAAAAATGAATTGAGGTGCTTATGAAACTTCTCGGCGAAGGAAAACTTTTGCGAATATTTATCGGCGAGTCCGACAAATATCACCACATACAACTATTTGAAGCGATTGTTAAAAAAGCGCGCGAAGAAAAACTTGCCGGAGCAACGGTCATTCGCGGAGAAGAAGGTTTTGGAGCGCGCAGCGTTTTGCACAAAGCAACGCTTGTTGATATTTCCGCAGACCTTCCGATTGTTGTTGAAATTGTTGATACTCCAGAAAAGATTGACGCATTCATCCCGCGCGTAGATGCAATGATTGAAGAAACAAAATGCGGCGCAATGGTAACGGTGGAAAAAGTTGAAGTTCGTAAATACATTGCAGGAAAATAAATTAGCAGGAGTTCACTTGTATTCAATAAAAAATGATTTAAAAAATATTCAGAACGATACTCACGGATATTTTTCACAATTCAATAAAATAACTTCGCAAAAAATATTCAGCATTATCGGGTTTTTCTCATTATTTGCTTTCGGATTTTTCATTGATAATGATGTCCGAATTTTCGTGCAATCCATTCGCACACCGAGTCTGGATAATCTATTCGGCTTATTTCATTGGTATGGAAAGTCATACATCCCAATCGCATCAATAATTATTTTTTATGGCTCGGGACTAATTTTATCAAAACCGAATTGGAGAATATTTGGGATTAAAATTTTCGAAACGTATGCTTTTTCGGGAATAATTGTAACTTCTCTGAAATCCATTTTCGGAAGGTGGAGACCATATACCGAACACGGAAATTTTTCATTCCAGTTTTTTACACTTGGACCAAACGAACATCTTTCTCTCCCATCCGGCGATGTTGCAATTGCATTTACGTTTTCAATGATTGCGGCAAGCGTTTACAACAACAAATTATGGAAATCAATGTGGTATGTTTTTGCTCTTATTGCCGCAGTGGGAAGAATTTATCACGACCAGCATTGGTTCAGCGATACAATCTTAGCGGCAGGCGTTGCAATTAGTTTTGGATATTATATTGTAAGGCAGCAATACAGAGAAAATTTCTGAGGTAATTATAAAAATTTTGAATCGTCTGC
>CAYXEE010000517.1:0-1534 GCA_964463935.1 uncultured Chitinophagaceae bacterium
CGTACGAAAGAATGTTGGATTGAATTTGGCGTCCAAATTCCGCATCTAAAATTTTTATGTACTTCGCTTCCGGTTTCAGTTGAATTTTTTTCCGTTCCAATAATTTATCCAGCAATTCCTTTTCGTGTTTATTATGACTCGGTTCATCGTCGTCTTCTCCCTGCCACAACTGCGGATAACGCTGTTCAATTTCCTGCGGAAAAAGCCCGCTGAAAATTGCGTTGCGCGAATACGGCGTTGCAGTCGGCAAAATTGAATAATAATATTCTTTCTCAATGGAAAACAGATTGCGCAAATATTCTTCCATCACAAACCATTGATCGAGCCGCATGCAGTCTATAACAAAAAAGAACGTAGCTTTCTTCTCATCAAGATTCGGGATGAGATATTTTTCTATAACTTCGGTGGAAAGATTCGGTCTTCCCTCTTTTTTGTTAATCCAATTTGGATAATTGCGTTCAATATATTTTGAAAATTCCGCATTTGCTTCGCGCACTTGATCGGCAAGCATTTTTTGCAGACCTAATTCTGGATGTTTGTCCAGTTCCATCTGCCAATTAACAATTTTCAAATACAAATCTACCCATTCAGAATAATCCATCGGATTTAATAATTGGCGCGATATTGCGGAAAACTGTTCGGTATATTCGCGCGAAACCTGCTCGCTTTGAATTTTTTTCCCTTCAATAAATTTTTTGCACGCAAGAAGAACTTGGCTCGGATTTACCGGCTTCGTCAGATAATCTGAAATTTTACTGCCGATTGCTTCTTCCATTAACGATTCGGCTTCGTTTTTCGTAATCATTACAACCGGCATAGAAGGATGATATTCTTTCATCACGGCAAGCGTTTCAAGTCCGCCGCGTCGGGGCATCATTTCATCCAGAAACACGAGGTCGTACGATTTTGATTTTATCAATTCAATTGCATCTTCGCCGTTTGTTGCGGTATCGACGGTAAAACCTTTTTCTTTTAAAAGCATAACGTGAGCGCGAAGCAATTCTATTTCATCATCCACCCACAAAATATTTCCTTTTTGTTGTTCCATACGCTCCTTATTGAATTGAAATATGCACGTCCACGCCCCCTTCGTTTGTTGTTGAACCGGGAATGCGGGAGCCGCCTGCATCCGGCTCAATTTTTCTGTAACGGTAAAACAGCGATGCTGTTACGCGCGAACTCAGCACGTAGCGAATGCGCGGCTCCATAGAAGTTGTGGACGAACCTTCGCCCGGAGTTCCTTTCGCGTTCAATGCATCGTTTGTTGCAATGTAAGTAATGCGGTTATTTTTTGAATACGAATAACTGAAACTTATATCCACATCGTTTTGAAGCGCGAGTCCGAAAAGCGGAATTTCAAAACCGGAACGACCGTAACTTGCAGTTACAGAAATTTCGCGCGACGAACCTTCGATAATTGTTTTTGCAGTCGGCGTTAAGTCGTACGAATTGTTTGCGCTGTAACGCAGATTTCCGCTCATCGTTCCTTTCAATACTTCTTTAAATGAAATATTCATTCCAAGAAGCGGCGCAA
>CAYXEE010000518.1:0-363 GCA_964463935.1 uncultured Chitinophagaceae bacterium
AGTGGGGAAAAGAAATTGCTGAAGTTTTTTATATACGGTTAATGGGTTTTGCCGATACGAAAAAAATATTTCACGCGGACGAAATGGACGACCGGCACAAAACATTAGTTGATTGGTATGTAAAAGTTGTTTCCGGAAATATTGACGAGCAATTTTGGCAGCATCAATGGTTTGTTGGTCTTGTGCACATTAAGCGAGACGTAAAAAATGAATTTATGATTTCCATGATGACCGAAGTGCAGCGAATGTTTTCCGAAAAAGCATTCGCTTCATTTGATCCGGCAACAGCGCAGAAATTAATTGTTTCGTTTAACAAAATTACAAACGGCGTTCTAACATTAATTGCAGAAGGATATCAGCTGG
>CAYXEE010000518.1:373-1532 GCA_964463935.1 uncultured Chitinophagaceae bacterium
AGGCAATTTATAATTCCACCGGAATGAATTTTCAATTGATGGATAATTTAGTAAAAAGCGCTATTGATGAAATGATGCAAAAGAAGTAATGCACGCACTGCTTAAAAAAATAGAACAAGAACTTCCCGAACTTACGTTTGCTGTTATTTTTGATAAACATTCCGGAATTATTTTGGAAAGCGCCGGCAATGTTTCGGTGAATGAACTGAGCCATACAACGGCGGTTGTATTGCAAATGCTTCATCATCAACAAAAAGTTCTTTCAGAACTTTTTCAAGGGAAAGAAGAAATTGGCGAGGTGGTTTTTGAAAATCCGAATATTGTAAATGTTGTGCGTTTGTTGCAATCGCAAAATCATTATTTATACCTTTCGTTCGACCCCGCAAAAATTCATTTGGGGTTTGCATTGAAAGTTGTTAATTCAATTTCATAATTTATGCAAACCTATTCTATACTTGTTGTTGAAGATGATGAGTATGTTGGTTTGTATATTGAAACCGTTCTTTCGCGTTTTGGTCACAGCGTTTCGCTGGTAAACAAAGGAACGGATGCAGTAAAAATGTTTCGTGCAAAACCGTTTGATATTACCATCAGCGATTTTTTGATTCCGGATTTTGACGGACGTGAATTATTACAATGGACGCGGGAAAATGATGTAACAACTTTTTTTGTTATTATTACAGCATTTTTCAACGAAACAGTGAAATTGTATTTACTTAAAAACGGCGCAAAATTTGTTCAGCCAAAGCCAATTGCAAAAAAAGATTTACAAAATATACTCGATGAGTATGCTGCATTTTCTTCCGGCAAACAACAAACTAAATCTGCTGTACAAACAAACGGAGTTGCATTGCATAGCAATGCCGCTGAAGAATCGGTAATGCAGTTTGTTCAAAATGCCGCGCTGCAAAACGCGGCGCAAAAATTATTAAAAGAAGTAGATGGCAGTATGTTTATTGCAATGTTTGATGTGAAAAAAAATCACTGTGTTGCAAACGCTGCCATAGATAATAAACCGCACAGCGAATCGTGTTCGCGTTCGTTAATGGAACAATTTGTGCAGATGGAAAAATATTTTTCTTTAACAAATGCGTATTCCGATGACGCTTCGTTTGCATGTTACATTACAGAACATCATTACCACGTGTTAAAATATATT
>CAYXEE010000519.1:0-1526 GCA_964463935.1 uncultured Chitinophagaceae bacterium
CCGACCTTTAGGTCGGGGTACAGTACAGAAACAAAAATAGTTGGACTTTAGTCCCGAAAGCATTGTGAATACAGGGCTAAAGCCCATTCACTTTGTGATATTTTTTTCCACGGCCTAAAGGTCGCGGCTAATTATTTACTCAATGCGTAACTTCAGTTAATAACTGAAGTTACGCAAGACGATGTTTAAGAACTCAAAACCTGAATCCCGTCATTCCCGCGAAGGCGGGAATCTATGAATTTGAACTGATTTCAATGTACGGATGCCCGACTAAAGCATTCGGGCATGACGTTTTTCTTGTTTAGCGCAACTGTATTCCTGAATAGCTCCGACCTTCAGGTCGGGGTACAGTACTTTCAATGTTTACCATTTCCATCGGTGGATTTGGTCGTCCGTTAGTGAGAGATTTTTAGAAAGGGAAAGCAATGAAACAAATTATTTTTTTAATTTTATTTTTTACTCAGGTTTTCTCCGCACAAGTGAAAACCGGAATAGAAGTTCTTCAAGAAACAAATTTTAAACAATTGTACGGAAAGCGGATTGGATTGATTACAAATCCAACGGCGATTGCTTCCAACTTTAAAACTACAATTGATATTCTTGCCGGCGCTAAAAATGTACAGCTTGCCGCTTTGTTCGGTCCCGAACACGGCGTGCGCGGCGATGTTACCGCCGGCGGAAAAGTTGATACATTTATTGATTCCGTAACCGGACTTCCAGTCTATTCTCTTTACGGAAAAACACGCAAGCCAACGCAAGAGATGCTGAAAGGTCTTGATGCGCTTGTGTACGACATTCAAGATATCGGCTCGCGTTCGTACACATATATAAATACAATGGCGTATGCAATGGAAGCAGCGGCGGAAAATAATCTGGAATTTTTTGTTCTCGACCGTCCGAATCCGTTAAATGGAAATCGCGTGGAAGGAAATATTTTGGATTTGAAATTCCGTTCGTTTGTCGGGCAGTATGCAATTCCGTACGTGTACGGAATGACGTGCGGCGAATTTGCAACAATGTTAAATGACGAAGGAATGTTAGAAAACGGGAAAAAATGTAAATTGACTGTGATAAAAATGAAACATTGGAAACGTTCGATGAACTGGGAAGAAACAAAACTTCCTTGGGTATTGCCGTCGCCGCACGTTCCGACTTTGCAGACTGCGTTGTTTTATTCTGCAATTGGTATGCTGGGCGAATTGCAAACTGTTAACATCGGAGTCGGTTACACAATGCCGTTTCGTCTTATTGGCGCGCAGTGGATTAGCGGAATAAAATTTGCAGAAATTCTTAATGCAAAAAAACTTGCCGGAGTATATTTCCGTCCGCTTTCATACAAACCGTATTACGGCGATCAAAAAGATAAACAGCTTTTCGGCGTTGAAATATATTTTACAGACGAGAAAAAAGTTAATCTCACAAACATTCAACTTCATGTTATTGAAACGTTGATACAATTATATCCCGCAAAAAGTCCATTTACGCTTGCGGATTCAAGCCGGATTGCAATGTTTGATAAAGTTGCG
>CAYXEE010000520.1:0-1517 GCA_964463935.1 uncultured Chitinophagaceae bacterium
GATAATGAGCAGAAACACATTCAGCAATATTAAGAAAAATATTTTACTGGTTACCACTTGGCTGATGTATTCAAATAATTTTTGCGGAACTTGCTGGTCAATTAAAAAGCTTGTCAATCCCATAGCCGTTGCAAGAATCATTAAAATTGCGCCGACAAGCACCATGCTCTCTTTCATTACGCGCGGAACATCGGTCGTTAATTTCAAATCTTTATAGATAAATACTTCTACAATAAAAACATAAAATGCCGTAACCGCCGCCGCTTCGGTGGCGGTAAAAAATCCACCGTAAATTCCGCCGATAATAAAAAATGGAAGAGGAATTTCCCACGCAATATCTTTTACCGCTTTCCATAATTTTTGCGCGTCAAATTTGTGGCGCGGAACATGCGATTTTCTTCCCTGTTGAATGCTGTACAGCGCAATGACTAATACTAAAATTGTTCCGGTAACAAGTCCGGCGCGAAATAATTCATCAATGGAAACTTCGGCAAATGTTCCGTACAAAATAATCGGAAGCGACGGCGGAAATAAAAGCCCGAGCGAGCCGGACGTTGTAACCAGTCCGAGCGCAAATTTTTCGGAATATTTTTCTGCAATCAAAATAGGAAACACAAGTCCGCCGAGCGCAACAATAGTAATTCCGGAGCCGCCGGTAAACGCCGTAAAAATTGCGCAGCTTACAAGCACAACAATTGCAAGTCCGCCCGGCATCCAGCCGATAAGCGTTTGCGCTAACGCAACAATGCGGTGCGGAGCTTTGCTTTCTGCAAGAAAATATCCGGCAACCGCAAATAGTGGAATTGCCAACAGCACCGGCTGACTGGCAAGACGGTATAATTCTATAATAACTGCCGCTGTATCAATTCCTTGTAATGAAAAACCGAAAAGAGAAATTGCTCCAATAATTGAAAACAACGGCGAACCGATTAACACAAGCGCAATAAGGGCAAGAACAATCAGCAGAATATTCATAAATGCCGAACCTCCACAATTTCCCAGTTTCCTTTTGCTATTTCAGCAATCCAGGCAAGAGAGTGGACAACAAAGCGAAATGAAATTATTCCGTAGCCGATAGGAATGATGGTAATAAAATACCAAGTCGGGAGTTCAAGAATAAGCAGCGATGCAGATTCTTTTTCTAGCAGCAGAAAAGAAATTGCCGCTTGCATTAAAAAATAACAAACAATTGAAGCAAAAAAATTTGTACTAATAAAAAATATTTTTCGAACTTTCGGCGGAACAATTTTTGTAAGAAATTCTATTTTCAAATGTCTGCGCTCGCCGGTTGCAATTACCGCTCCGAAATATCCGACCCACAACACAAGATGACGAAGAAAAATATCTCCCCATTCAATTGAAGTTCCGAAAAAATTTCTCAGCACAACTTGACCGAATGCCATTACGATCATAATGCCGAGGAACAAAATAAGCAGCCAGCTTGTAATTTTCTCAAGTGTTTTATCTACAATAAGAAGGATTTTCATTTGTTACATCTTAAATTTTTACAAATTAAA
>CAYXEE010000521.1:0-1507 GCA_964463935.1 uncultured Chitinophagaceae bacterium
TACAAACTTAAGCGTGCCTCGCTCAGCATGACCATCTGCGTAACTTCAGTTACTTAGATGGAGTCCACTAAAACCAGTCCGCCTCCGGCGGAAAGTGAACTCCATCTTTACAGAAGCGCTATACAAAAAATTTTTATTACTGAATACGGTCCATTCTTGAAATCTGAAATACTTTCCCCCATTGACGCACGGATGCTTGTCCGGTAAGAATTTTTCCTTCGAACATAACGCGCAGACTGTCTTTTTGAAATTCCGCAGCAAGATTTATCGGATCGTACTTGTTTCCATCGTCTCCGTAAATTCCGTAAAAACCTCCTTCAAGATTAACGTAGGATATTCTTCCCGACAAACTGACGGTTTTATCTTCTTCACACGAAAGGAAAAATATGCTTACCAATGCGGCTGTTACAAATATTATTTTTAAACGAAACAAAAAATTTTTTCTTTCACAGTTCATTTTAGCATTCATCCTTTTCCGATTGCAACGCGCCGCACTACGCCGAGTTTTTTTCCTAAAAATAATTCTCCGACAGAAGTAAATTTTTCGGGCGCATCGCTGACGAAAAATTGAATGTTTGGTTTTTCACTGCTCGGATTTCTCAGATTTTGCTCGTCTAAAATTTTTTCTACCGTAGCCGCAGCGGCTTCGCCGGAATCAATCAGCGTAACCATTCCTTTTGTAACTTTGGAAATTGTTTTTTTCAACAACGGGTAATGCGTGCAGCCGAGAATGAGCGTATCTATTTTTTCCGTCATCAGCGGAAAAAGATATTCGTTAGCAATAAGCTCAGTCGCTTTCGATTCTAACCAGCCCTCTTCCACCAGCGGAACAAAAAGCGGGCATGCTTTGCTGTACACGTGCGAATGCGCGTGCAATCTTTTTAATTCGTTTTTGTACGCATTGCTATTTACTGTTCCCATTGTTCCAATAACGCCGATACGTTTTGATGTTGTTGCGTTCAGAGCGGCTTCTGCGCCGGGAATGATAACGCCTGTTACAGGAAGATTAGCGCGCTTTTGCACAACATCTAACGCTACGGCGGAAACGGTATTGCATGCAACGACAATCATCTTTACATCTTTTGACAAAAGAAAATCGGTATCATCCTGCGTATATTCGCGCACAACCTGCGCAGATTTAGAGCCGTACGGAACGCGCGCCGTATCGCCGAAGTACACAATATTTTCGTTCGGAAGTTTTTCCAGCAGCGCGCGCACAACAGTCAGCCCGCCGATACCGGAATCGAATACGCCGATAGGTTTTGAATTTTTAGTATTGGTCACAAAGATTAAAGAATTAAATATTTTTCTGCAAAACTCTTTTCGATTTTAAAATACACAAACTGAATGCAGAGTTCAATGTAAATAACTGATGTTACGCAAAATCAAAAAATGCTTCGACTCCCGCCTTCCAAAGAACATGTTCGGCGGACAGGCGGCACAAAAAATTACGGTCATCCTGAGCAAATCCTTCGTTTTTTGAAGGATGCCTGCCTGCGTGCCAAAC
>CAYXEE010000522.1:0-1504 GCA_964463935.1 uncultured Chitinophagaceae bacterium
TAGGGTCATCTATACTCGACAATTATCATTCAAAAACAGTATGTCTGAAACAACGCAGTCCGCCTCTGGCGTAACACAGAAAAAACACTTGTATTGAGCGTTGTTACAACTGGATGTATTTGAACCGGATTAAACGTTTGAATGAAATGAAGTGGAGCGTTGCAGAGCTGGAAAATATAAAAAAGAAATAGTTACAAATTTTTTCCTGTAGTCTTATCGAACCACTCATACAGTTTTGTAACCACGCCAGCAAAAATAAAAAAAGCTATAACATACAAAAAAAGCATGCAAATTCCTTAATGGCAATCAATGAAACAAAAAAAAGAACTTTATCAAAAATAATTATTCAATTGGAAAAGTTTTGTTAAGCCACTCGGAGAATTTTCCTGCAAGAAAAAGCGGCGATTATGTGGACGTTGTAGGACTTGAACCTACGACCTTTCGCGTGTGAGGCGAACGCTCTGGACCAACTGAGCTAAACGTCCAAATTCCTGCACCAATATAACAAATCTTTATTAGCGGCAAAAATTCTTTCTTAAAATTGAAGCGCTTTTTTACTTTTTCCGAAAAGTAAGAATGCGCTTCCAATTGAGAATGAAAAACATAGTAAAATATTCATATTAAACAATATTTTTTTTGGCACGTAGATTGTTGTTAATGTATCATCATAATACATTTAATCTAAAGGGCAGAATTATGTATTTCATATTCGGGTTTCTAGCGTACGCAGTAATTATAACATTCTTGATGTATTTCATTAAATTTACAAAAGAATGTGATAACACAATGCACGAAGGTTTTGACAAAGCGTTTCAACAAAAATAGTCTGCATTTAGCCATGCGGCGGATTTTTCTGTACTTATTGCTTTCCGGCTATAAAGATTAACATTATTTGTTTTCCAAAAAAATCTTTGTTTCAAAATTATTTTTTCCCTTTATACTTAACTTGTTACCTCATTCCTGTCCCTTGGAGACTGTGTAAAAACACCGATTGTGTTACATTGAGCGAAGCGAAATGTCCATAATTAGAATGGATTCTCCCAAAGGGATGGCTTCGCCATTCACTTCGTTCAGAATGATTTGTATAAAAATTGACTTTTTACACAGTCTCCTTGCACTCGCTGCTGTTTGAAATAATAGATGTAAAAATATTTTTTCTGGTTTCTCTTAATTCACCCTTCGACTCGTCCCGCAAAAAACGCGGGACTCGCTCAGGGTGACTATGTTTTTTTATTTTTAGAATACGTCGATCGCGAGTACTCATGAAGTAATTCTATATCTCCATGCATTAATGCTTCTTTCTTTTTTCGCGACCATCCTTTGACCTGACGTTCAATAACAATCGCATCACGAATATCAACATACTCTTCAGACCATAATAATTTTATCGGTAATCTATTGGAAGTGTATCCTCCAAATCTTCCCGTTTGGTGATCTGCTATTCGCTGTTCTAAATTTGTCGTTGAACCAGTGTAATACGATTTATCCGAACATTCAAGAATAT